>JAFAGX010000335.1 GCA_019237515.1 Acidobacteriaceae bacterium | reverse complement strand
GCGTGGGCGATCTTCCGCGGCTCAGTCTAGGTTGTGACTTCCATCTCTCCTACGAGAACATAACTGATGCCTTAGCACATCCTGATCGCTATGTGATCGGGACCAGCCGGTACTTGCTGGTTGAGCTGAGCAACTACAGCGTTCCGCCGCAGATTTCTGACACGTATGCGAAATTTATAGCGACGGGAATCACCCCCATCATCACTCATCCGGAGCGCAACCCGATTTTGCAAAGCGAACCCGAGAAGGTGTTGCGATGGGTAGAGTTGGGCTGTGCAGTCCAGGTCACGGCATCCGCTGTGACGGGTGCATGGGGGGAAGCGGTGAGGCGCAGCGCTGAGTGGCTACTGAAACGAGATGCGGTTCATTTCCTCGCCAGTGACGGGCATGATATGAAACGCCGCCCACCTGTGATGTCTGGCGCGCGCGAGGTAATTGCGAAACTCTTCAGTGCTGATCTTGCGGATGCGCTGGTGAGCAAAAACCCTAAAGCCGTGATCCTGGGGCAGCCTTTGCCATATTTGCCACAGCCCGCAAGCAAAAAGTAGACGAATAGGTCGAGATGGGCGCTGTGAGGAACGGGGGAGAATAGCGTTTACGGAAAATGGAAAAGGCCGTGATATTGGTTATGCTCTAGCCGCTTGCTCCTGCGAGGGAGCCCACAGCGTGGAGTCATGCACCATCACGGCCCTTGATGTAATCACTGCTTTCGCAGTTCCTGACCCCAGCCGCGTCCTCGCAGACCAGCCGGTTTTTTCGGGTCAGGTCACCCGCCGAGTCGCCTCGGCTAGCGGATCACCCAGCTTACTTCGGACTGGCTAATTTTATTTGGCCAACCCTTTCAGCCGTCGACGCGCGAAAAAGTAAATGCTACGACACGAAATGTCAACGCCCGTTTTCAGTGCAGCGCACTGTGATTGCTTGTGCAAGTTGTGGAATTTCTTTTTCACTCAGCATCAAACCACTTACTGGCGATTTGGGAGCGATCTAAATGTTTTTCCACACCTATTTGCACAGATAAAATTCGAACCTGAAATTCACAAGGAATCATCTTAGGCTATTGACGATGCGAAAGTTGTGAAGCATCTTTGATCGAAACAGACTGCAAGGTAGAAATGTCGGCTCTCGTTGCCTATGTGGACGGTGGTTCCTTGGGAAATCCGGGGCCTTCGGGTATTGGTGTCGTAATCAGCGGAGCACGCGACGGAAAACTTAAAATCGCGAAGTGGATTGGCTGGCAAGACAACAACGTGGCCGAATATTTAGCGCTGCTGGAAGCACTACAATGCGCCGTCCTTCTGAAAGCCCGCGCCCTGCACGTTTATTCAGATTCTGAAGTCGTGGTGAAGCAAATGACAGGTGTGTACGCCTGCCGCAGCCCCCGGCTCTACTCGTTGAACTGGACCTGCCGCAAAATTGCCCGCTCGCTGGAATTCTCCATTTCGCACGTCAAGCGAGAATTCAATGCCGAAGCCAACCGCTTGGCCAACTCTGCCGCCCGAAAGAAGAAGCGCTAAACCGCCGCCCAGTAGCCTGCATCCTAAATATTGCGTTTGCCATCCTGAGGCAGCTGAATCGCTCGGGTACGAGCGATTCCCAACGAAGGATCGATGCATTAGGAATCATGCCACGAGCAAAATCAAAACGCTGGGTCGCCCAAGTGAAGACAGTCTCCACTTTCCCACCTCCCGGCCTCTTCACCAAGGACGCAGCCACGATCGCCAGAACTCTGGCATCCAGAAAAGTCTCGCCCAAAGGCCCAGGATCAGGCATGCGCATGCTGACTTACTTCATCAATCGCGCCGGCAAAGGCCTTTCCGCCACCCGCCGCAGAGAATTAGAAAGAGCAAAAAAGCTGCTTTCCATCCGAGTGACGCGGGCAAAAGCGAAGCGGGCTGCGTAAAGACCTCAGCGTGGCGTTCGAGTTGGGAAATGGGGCCGCACCTGGAATGGCTAGCGCAACGTGCTCGGCAGCAAATGGATATTGCTCACTCGTAGCGCAACGCCACCATGGGATCGACCTTCGCAGCCCGCCATGCCGGGATAAGGCAGGCGACCAGCGAGACTACTGTGAGAGCGACCGCAACCGAAGCATACGTGCGTGAATCACGCACCTGGACTCCATAGACCAAACTCGACATTGCGCGACTAACCGCGACCGCTCCAAGCAAACCTGATCCCACGCCAATCACGCCTACTTTCATACCTTCGGCCACAACCAACCGCAGCACACTGCCCGGATGCGCTCCGAGCGCGATGCGGAGTCCGATCTCCCTAGTGCGTTGTGTCACCGAATAGGCAAGAACTGCATAGGTTCCGATTGCCGCAATCACGAGCGCAAACAATGCAAACAACGTGAGCAACCGCGCATTCATTCGGGGTTGGGCTGCGCTGTTGGAAACCCAGTCCTGCATCGTACGGATGTTGGTCAACGGAACCTGCGCATCGAGTTCGCGTACTTTTTGACGTAGCGCAGGAACCAGGGCCTCGGGCGAACTACCTGTACGTACCACAATATCCATAACGACGACCTTGGGACGGTAGGGGCCGATGCGCCAGGCCAACGGATAATAAAGCGCCGGCGACTGTTGGTTCAGAACGGTGCTGCGCACATCCCCAACAACTCCGACGACCGTGAACATTGTTCGGTTGGGGTCCGCCGCGCGGAAAAAAGTGCGCCCGATCGGATCAGCTTCTCCCCAGAGTTTTTTCCCCGTTTCCTGACTGACAATAGCCACGGGGGGAGTATCGGGACCGTCGGCATCGGTGAACGCTCTGCCGCGCAGAAGCGGAATGGTCATGGTTTTGAAATAGCTACCGCTGACCATGCGCCAGTCAACGGCTGCAGGAGTGCCGGGCGGCAGTACGGATTGCTGAGCGGTGACCGGGCTAGTGGTGTAACTGCCTGCACCGAATGGAATTCCGCTTGAAACCGCGGCGCGACGAACGCCGGGTATAGCCTGAATCGAGTCAAGCAGCGAACGATAGAACAGCGGCATTTGCGCCTCAAGGGGGTATTTGGCCGTTGGCAGGGCGAGCTGAAAGGTGATCAGCCCGTTGGAATCAAAGCCCAGCCGGGCGTGCTCCAGGTTTCCCAGTGTCTCGATGAGCAGCCCGGCAGCAATCAAGAGCATGGTGGCGAGGGCAAGCTCGCCAGCCGCCAGGCCATTGCGCAATCGGAAGCCGCTTCCGTCCGAAGCTCCGCGGCCGGTCTGCTTGAGCACATCGATGATGTTAAGGCGTGTCAGACGCCATGCGGGAGCAAGGCCGAACATGAATCCGGTAAGAAGCGTGGCCAATACCGCAAAGCCAAGCACTGCAGCGTCGACGTGGACATC
>JAFAGX010000678.1 GCA_019237515.1 Acidobacteriaceae bacterium | reverse complement strand
CTCAGGCGTGAGCATAGAGGTCTTTAGAGGCAGATTGGGTCTCCGCAGTTGCTATGGCAACAACCGGGACTAAAGCATGGCTGTCTTGCGTTCGACAAAATGCAATTGCGGGGTTTGCGGGAGGGCCCCGCATTCCGCTGCATAGCGAAAAAACAGGTTCATTCCTTCGATGCAGGAAGCATCGAGATCATAGTGGATGTTCTCGGTTAGATAAATTTTGACTTCGGCCTGACTCAGACCCAATCGCGGAGCCCACTGCCTTGTGATTTGTTCAAGATTCTCAGGGATGAGCCCATGATCTCGCGATCGCTGGAATATGGCGGCCAGATCTTCACCAGCGGCATTTTGGAGCGCTTCCCGGCGCACAGCCCAGAAGGCGAAGACGAATGGTTTGTTCGTCAGCCGTATCCATTCTTCAGCCAAGTCGTAGCAGAGATATTTCGACCGATCCACACGCAGGGCAGGATCGCCGATGAGTAAGCCGGCATCGTGTTCCGCAAGCATTTGGTCGATGTCAGGCTGCCTGGATGTGAATGTGCGGCCACCACCCCACCACTTCGCGAACAGCACTTTCAGCAAAGCAACTGAAGTGAGGGAAGAATTGTCCGTGGCGACAGACCGAATCTGCTCCAGGGGTGCTTTGCTGACCAGCAGAATTGACCGAACCGCACGCCGCGAGGCGATGGCTACACCCGGCAGAATAAGTAATCCAGGAATGCTGGTGTAGGCTGCAGCGGGAATAATGCCGATGTCCGCGGCTCCCTCGCGAAGGCTGGCTGCACAATGCGAAGGAACGGTGTAGGCAATGTCGAATGCGGTCCCGACGGTGCCGTGCTCGAAATCCCACATCAATGGTGCCGTGTTGAGATAAGAAATTGCGGAGATGCGCAGCAGTTTCATTCTGGAAAACACTCGATTTTAACAAAGCCCGGCGTGCAACTTACCTTGACTCTCAAGTACCGACAATGCCATAGATGCGGGAGAATGCAGGAGGTGCTTGTGTCGAATGCGGCTGCCGTGCCTTGTACCAGCGGCGAGCGTAGTACTTCGCAATGGCTCGCCCTCACGCTAGCCCCCGGGTTAGGACCCACCAAAGCACGAAAACTGGTTGAGTTTTTCGGCAGCATTGAGAATGTGTTCGCCGCATCCCTCACAGAACTCGAAGCCGCTGGCTTGAATGCCTCTTCTGCGCAATCACTGGGGACGGGACGTGCGCTGGAACTTGCCAATGATGAATTGATTCGAGCGACCGCAGCAGGCGCGCGGCTCGTCGCACTGGAAGATCAGCTGTATCCCACGCAGCTCAAGCAAATCTATGATCCGCCGTTAGTTCTATATGTCCGAGGAAACGTAAATGTTATTTCTCAGCCGGGTATTGCGGTGGTCGGCACTCGACATCCCACCCCTTACGGATCCGGGATGGCGGAGCGCCTGGCATGCGACCTAGCTGCGCGGGGCCTCGTAATTTTTAGCGGGATGGCGCGCGGCGTAGATACGGCCGGACATCGTGGAGCAATTTCCGCGAAGGGCAAAACTGTGGCTGTGTTTGGAACTGGTGTCGATGTGCCTTATCCCAAAGAGAACACCCGGCTCATGGAACAAATGCTTGGCCTTAGCGGGGCCGTCATCTCGGAATTTCCGATGGGGACTTTTGCGGCACCCCAGAATTTCCCCATTCGTAATCGGATCATCAGCGGCATCTCACTTGGCGTTCTGGTGGTTGAAGCTGCCGAATACAGCGGGACGCGCATCACCTCGCGGTGTGCCCTGGAGCAAAACCGCGAGGTCTTTGCGGTTCCGGGAAATGTCACGAACAAGAACTCCTGGGGACCAAATACCCTCATCAAACAGGGCGCGAAGCTGGTGGCAACGTGGGAGGACGTCTGGGAAGAACTCCCGCAGGATGTACGACTTACGTTGACACCCAAATCGGAACCTGAATCGCCAGCCGGACAAACGGCATCTCTATTTCAGGAAAACGAGCTACCTCCTCACGAAAAGAAAATTTTTGCTCTGCTGAAAGCTGACGAATCCACGCACATTGACGAGATCGTCGAAAGGCTCGCACCGGAGCTTTCATCCTCCGAAATTTTCGCAGCTTTGTTTGAGCTGGAGCTAGCGGGAAAGGTCAAGCAATTGCCTGGGAAGAATTTTGTGAAGAGCTTTTGAGCGGTCAGTTTCTAGCTACTAGCTCCTGGCTTTTGGCGCGCTGGGCGTTGAGTGGAGGCGCTATGGAAGATTTCAAGAATTTGAGAGTATGGCAAAGGGCTCACGAACTGACTCTTAGCGTTTATGGGAAGAGCAGAAGGTTCCCAAGCGAGGAGATGTATGGGCTCACCAGTGAAATGCGGCGAGCAGCTGCTTCAATAGGGGCAAATATTGCTGAAGGCTGTGGCCGCAGATCAGATGCAGAAATGAGGCGTTTTTTACAAATTGCTCGTGGGTCTGCTAATGAGTTGGAATACCATCTGCTCCTAGCAAAAGACCTGCGACATCTGAGCTCCAATGATTTCGAGGATCTGAACGCCCAAGTGCTTGAGGTGCAACGAATGCTCACATCCCTCGCCGCTCGCGTCAGGGGCGCTGTTGCGTAGCCAGAAGCTAGCAGCTAGAAGCTGGCAGCATAGCCCCGGAACTTGTTGCTTTCCTCTAGTTCATGCTAGTTTCAAAGGAAATTACCCACTGAGGTCCAATTGGCAAAAGGTTTAGTCATAGTCGAGTCGCCTGCAAAGGCGAAGACCATCCAGAAGTATCTGGGGAAGGGCTACACGGTCGAAGCGTCACTCGGCCACGTCAAAGATCTGCCCAAAAGCAATCTTGGCGTGGATATCGACAATGACTTCGATACCGAATACATCGTTATCCCCGGAAAAGAAAAAGTCCTGACCAAGCTGAAGAAGCTGGCCCAGACGGCCGATACCATTTATCTGGCCCCTGACCCGGATCGTGAAGGAGAAGCGATA
>JAFAGX010000665.1 GCA_019237515.1 Acidobacteriaceae bacterium | reverse complement strand
ATCACCGCCGGCAAGCTCGATCTCGGCCGCTGGCAGCGTATTTTCTACGCGGAATTCGACGGACAGCGGGATAAGCGCGTCATCGTGAAAGTGATGGGGGAATAGGTTTACGAAAATTTGCGTGTGATGACTCATTTTTACTCCTGGATTCTGAATGGCGTATTTCAATATCTGGAAGAACATAAACCTCTGATGAAATTTTCTGCCCCGATCCCTGTGGTCCTCCTCTGCTTCGCCTTCATGACTGCTTTCTCGCTAACCCAGAACACCGTTCCAGCCACCGCATCGCAGACCATCCATCTGTTTGTGACGGTTCATGACAAGCACGGAAAACCGGCCTCCACTCTGTCAAAAAGCGATTTTGTCTTGACCCAGGACGATCACTCTCAGGCGATCGAAGCTTTGTCTCTCGATGCGGACCTGCCACTCACCGTCGGCTTGATCTTCGACACTGGTATGAATCAGGCCGGCGCGCTCGATCGCGAGCGCAGCGCCAGTCACGACTTCCTCGATCAAATGCTGCGCGAGAACAAGGATCGGGCTTTCATCATCCATTTCAATCGTGAAGTCGAATTGCTGCAGGACCTGACCAACTCGCGTGACAAGCTCTTCAACGCTCTCGGACTGTTGCAGGCCGCGCGACCCCAATTCGACGACAGCAGCGACTCAGGCGAATCAGGTGAAGGTCGCCGAGGACGGCGTGGCAGCGTACTTTACGACGCCATATTTCTGGCCTGCGATGAACTGATGAAAACCCAGCAGGGGCGCAAGGTGCTGATTGTGATGTCGGACGGAGTAGACCGGAACAGCAAGGAGACGGTCGGCAGCGCCATCGAATCCGCTCAGCGGACCAATACGCTCGTGTACAACGCATTTTCGAAAGCCGAGGAAATCGCCCCCTCCGAGCACCGCGGCTTCGGCTTTCCCCGTGGTGGGGGAATGGGACGACCGCCTGGCGGCGGACAGCGCCGTGCTCCGGAGGAAACACCTGCCGACGCAAAGAAAATTGTGGAGCAAGTTTCTCGGGAAACCGGCGGCGGGTTCTTCGAACTCTCGAAAAAAGACTCGATGGACCAGATTGCTCGCATAATCAGCGATGATTTGCGTCATCAATACGAAATTACGTACAGGCCGCAGCAATCCGGCGATTGGTCGGGATTTCATAAGATTTCTCTCACCACAACGCAGAAGGACTTTGCCGTCCAAGCCCCGTCCGGGTTCTATGCTGGCAGATGAATACGTTTGATCAACCATCGCTCTCCCTCAATCACTGGACAGGTTCGGCTGATAGTTCCCGCTCCTTAGGAGCACCATTTAAGCTTCAGTTAAGCTAAGCAGGTGTGGAGTAGCGGTGCGGGCCCGCATTATGAATTCTTCCGAGGAAAACATCATGCCATCGCTTCAAAGAACCGTGCTCTCCTGTGCGTTTGCCGTTTTATTTGCAATCTCCGCCATTGCAGCAGATGCCGGCTATCATCTCGTCAACACGTACAAGATTGGCGGCGAAGGCGGCTGGGATTATCTGACAATTGATAGCGCGGCGCGGCGCTTATACCTCTCGCGCGCGACCCACGTCATTGTGCTTGATGTCGATAGCGGTAAGCAGGTGGGCGATATTCCGGATACACCGGGCGTCCATGGCATCGCGCTCGCACCGGAACTTAAACGAGGCTTTATCAGCGACGGGCGCGAGGGCATGGTCACGATTTTTGACATGCAGTCGCTGAAGCCGATCACCAAAGTGAAAGCGGGAGACAATCCGGATGCCATTTTGTACGATCCAGCGAGCAAGCGCGTGCTCGCCTTCAATGGACACAGCCATGACGCGACGGCGATCGATGCCGCGAAGGGCACGGTCGTAGGAACTATTAAGCTGGAAGGCAAACCGGAATTCGCGCAGAGCGACGGGAAAGGCGAAATCTTTGTCAATATTGAAGACAAGAGCCAGATTGATGCGATTGATCCGCAGAAGCTCGAAGTCAAGTCTCGCTGGCCGTTAGCGCCGTGTGAGGAACCAAGTGGCCTGGCAATCGATCGCGGCAACCGGCGTCTGTTTGCTGGATGTGACAACAAAATGATGGCGGTAGTCGATGCGGACAGCGGAAAAGTGATTGCCACGCCCGCGATTGGAGAAGGCGTGGATGCAAATGGTTTTGATCCGGACACCGGGTTTGCGTTCGCATCATGCGGCCAAGGTGTGTTGACGGTTGTAAAGGAAGAATCGCCGGACAAATTCACTGTCGTGCAGAACCTTGAAACCCAGCCGGGAGCACGCACCATGGCTCTGGACGAGAAAACCCACAATGTGGTGGTGGTGACGGCGAAATTCGGGCCACCGCCCCCGCCGACTGCGGACAATCCGCACCCGCGGAGGAGCATCTTGCCGGACACGTTCGTTGTCCTGGTGTATGGTAGATAAGCAGCTCATAGACCACTTAGCGCCGAACGCCAGGCGCGAACCTGGGCCCACGAGCCAGCATCTAACCTCACCCTATGCGGTCAACCTCGTGGGCTTTCACGCGACTAGCAATTGTTGTCGCGGTGATTTGCGTTTTTTCTGGTTTCGCCGCGGCTTACTCCGTCCTCACGCATGAGCAGATTGTCGACCTGCTGTGGAATGAGCAGATCCAGCCAATGCTGCTAAAACGTTTCCCTGCTGCGACTCCTGAAGACCTCAAGAAAGCTCACGCGTTTGCCTACGGTGGCAGCCTGATTCAGGACATGGGCTACTATCCCTTCGGCAACAAGTATTTCAGCGACTTGTCACATTATGTGCGCAGCGGCGATTTCGTGCAGGCTCTGATTGAGCAGTCTTCCGACCTGGACGAATACGCGTTTGCGTTGGGAGCCCTCGCACACTATTCGTCGGACGTGTGCGGGCACCCGACCATCAATCGGGTGGTGGCAATAACGTTTCCGAAACTGCGCGACCAGTTCGGGAACGAAGTCACGTATGTCGACGATCCCAAGGAACACATCCGAACGGAATTCGGCTTTGATATGGTTCAGGTGGCCAAGAACCGCTATACCTCGGATGTGTTCCTTGGGATCGTC
>JAFAGX010000483.1 GCA_019237515.1 Acidobacteriaceae bacterium | reverse complement strand
GCGTGAAGGGAAGTACCCGGCGAGCGGCTCTTGCCGCAACCGTAATGATGGTGCTGTTTCTGCACGCGGCACGAATGGCAATGGTCACGTTTGACTCGTATCTGTCTTCGCGGCCGCTAGCGCAAGCGCTGGAGAAGTCTCCGCCGGGAACCCTCGTCATCAATCATCACTACTACGATTTTTCTTCTGTTTTTTTCTACACAAACCGGTCCGCATTCCTGTTAAATGGCCGGTTTATGAACCTCGAATACGGTTCTTATGCGCCCGACGTACCGGACGTGTTTATCGATGATGCGAGATTCAAAAACCTCTGGCAGGATCAGGGACGCGTTTATGTTTTAGCAAAAAATACTGATCTGGCGCGCCTGTATGGCATTGTTGGTCGAGAGCAACTCTTTAGCATTGCGAGCAGAGGTGGAAAAAGTCTCTTCACAAATCATGCCGTACCATCTGAATGACCATGTTCCCTGAGGTCTTGCTGCTGAAATCAGAGCGCATGCGATAGAATGATGCTTCGACATCAATTTAGCGTTTGAAGCAGCACTGACTTAGCAACGAAGGCATTTCCAGGATCATCGTACTTGCAGGCAAGGAGGGGCAATGAGAATTGCTGTTCTGGGTGGTGACGGATATTGTGGCTGGGCGACTGCACTGTATCTGTCGAAGAAAGGGCATTCCATTGCGATTGTGGACAACTTCATCCGCCGGCAGTGGGACCATGAGGTCGGAGCCGAGACGCTGACTCCTATCCGCCCGCTCACCGAACGGCTCCGAGTTTGGCACGAGCTGACCGGGAATCGGATTCAAACTTTCGTCGGTGATGTGATGGACTACGATTTCCTTTCCACCGCGGTCAAAGAATTCGATCCTGACGCAGTAGTGCATTTTGCCGAACAGCGAGCTGCACCCTATTCCATGATTGACCGCAAGCACGCGGTCTTTACCCAGGTAAACAACGTCGTCGGCACACTGAACCTTCTTTTTGCTCTGCGAGAGTTTGCGCCTGATTGCCACCTGATCAAGCTCGGGACGATGGGGGAATACGGTACTCCCAACATCGACATCGAGGAGGGGTACATCACGATAGAGCACAATGGTCGTAAAGATGTGCTCCCCTACCCAAAGCAGCCAGGTTCCTTCTACCACCTCTCGAAGGTTCACGACAGCCATAACATCATGTTCACCTGCAAGATCTGGGGCCTGCGCGCTACTGATCTGAATCAGGGTGTTGTGTACGGGACTATGAGTGATGAAGTTGCCATGGACGAGGCCTTAATCAATCGTTTCGACTACGACGAGGTGTTCGGCACGGTTTTGAATCGCTTTTGCGTGCAGGCAGCCATTGGCATGCCACTGACCGTCTATGGAAAAGGTGGGCAAACGCGAGGCTTCCTCGACATCCGCGATACCGTTCGTTGTATCGAGATCGCCTGTCAGAACCCAGCCAGAAAAGGTGAATTCCGCGTTTTCAATCAGTTTACCGAGCAGTTCTCGGTTCTTGATTTGGCGCACATGGTGCAAACAGCGGGAAAGAAATTAGGGCTGCGGGTCGAAGTGAACCATATTCCGGACCCGCGGGTGGAAGCTGAAGAGCATTATTACAACGCAAAGCACTCGAAGTTGATGGAGCTGGGCCTGGTGCCCCATCTTTTATCGGACTCCCTGCTCGATTCGCTGATGAACATCGCCATGCGTTATCGCGACCGTGTAGATACCACGATGATGATGCCCAAGGTGAACTGGCGTCAGCCAAGAAACGACCGCCAAGAAAAAGCAGCTGAGCTAGAGACGCTCGAAGCAGATCTGGCAGCCGTGTCCTTGGGGAAACGCAATGGGCGGCGCCGGACGGGAGCCGCAAAACCGGAAGTCGAGTACACAAAAACCTAGGCTTACTGAGAGAAGAAACTAGTCTTTTGCTGGATTTGCGGCGGCGGGTACCAGCACGCCGTCGCGAATGTAGTACTGCCCTCCCCGCCAGCGAACGGTATTTCGTCCGAAACTGATCAGCCAGATGCAGAACGCCATGGCATCCCAAACCGGGATCAGCCAAAGTTTTCTCCAAAGAATACTTTGTTTCAGCCCATGGATTCCAATCACCCAACTCATGGCTACCCGCAAGCCCAAATAGGTTCCCAGATACGCAAGCGCGGTAGCGAACGACGGGCGAACCGCGATAGCCGCCAGCGACCAAGGTAACCCTTGGGTAAGCAGCAGTCCTAAATGCCCCCATGGCCGCATGTGCCGCATCACAACCACCCAGCGCATGCGTTTCTGAACCAGATCTGGCATTGATTCGTAATCGGCCACCGTTTGGATTGCATACGGAAGAAGCTCAACCTCGTACCCTTGCTCGGCAATCAACCGGCCGACCAGCAGATCGTCGCCCGGCCGGTTTTCGATAGCGCGATAGCCACCGAAACCGGCAAGCCGCGTGCGGGTTGTGGCTATGGTTGTTCCAAGAGCGAACTTGACCCCATCAAGCTGACGCGCCACCAGGATCCCCGGATAAAAATCTGAAACCATGCCAATGGTCTGAAGGCTTTGAGGGAGCGAGGTTTCTTCGATAGGCACGTAGAGACACGTCACCGCGCCAACTTTCGGATCAATCAGCGGGGCGACGATGCTCCGCAAGTAATCGGGGCGGGCGCGCACATCACTATCGCTGATGACCACGACTTCGTATTGTGCTTCGCTTACCAGTCGAGCCAACTTAGCCACTTTGTCATTGGGAGCATTGCTGCCGCTGCCAAAAAGTACTCGAATGCGGCGCTGAGGAAAATCACGGGCGAGCTTTTCCAAAACCGGCACCGCGGGATCGTCTTTATCGCCTACGCAAAAGAGCAATTCGTATTCGGGATAATCCTGCCGGCAAAAGCTGGCGAAATTCTCGTATGCATCCGGATCAATTCCGCGAATTGGCTTGAGGCTGCTAATCGGAGGTGTGAAGCTCGATGCGGCAGGTTTGGTTTGTGGGCGCCGGAAAAATGCCCATGAGCTGAATAGAGAGATCAAGTAATAGATGAACGGAAAGGTTGCAACCATCAGAACAACCATTCCTGTCAGCCTTGCGATCATCCAGTGCCAAGCTTAAACATTGCCTCTGACCAGTGTCAAAGCAGAGTACTCCAGCGGGTCAACCGCGACATTGAAATGCATTGAATCGGGCCT
>JAFAGX010000451.1 GCA_019237515.1 Acidobacteriaceae bacterium | reverse complement strand
ATCTTCCGACGCCGTAATCGGATCCGCTGTAACGACGTTGTCTTTCCCGATCGCAGCTTCCAAAGGTGCTCGTAGCCGCTGCGCGAGCGCCGGATCGTTGTAGACCGCATCCGTTCCCTCAAAGCGATCAATCGACGGTTCGCGCGGAGCTCCCGCCGCCTCGGCTTCGGCCTTGGCAATACGGCTAATCGCTGCTAGCACCTGCTTGCGAATTTCCGATTTATATGTACGAACGGTTAATCCCAATTCCGCATCATCGGGAATGATGTTGTTTTTCGTTCCCGCACGAACGTATCCCACCGTGATCACAGCAAACTCGCCAGGTTTGATTTCGCGCGATGCAATGGTTTGTAACGCCAGGATGGTTCTCGCCGCGATCACGATTGGGTCGACGGTGGTGTGTGGCGCAGAACCATGTCCACCTTTGCCGTGAACGGTAATGCGCAAAGAGTCTGCATTGGTATCAAAAATTCCCGGTGTAATCCCCACTTTGCCGGCCGGAAGTGAGTTGCTGACGTGCAGGGCTGCAGCAAAGTCCGGTTTCGGAAAACGCGTAAACAAACCATCTTTGATCATTCTTTCAGCCCCGCCGATGGTTTCCTCTGCGGGCTGGCCGATCAGCATGAGAGTGCCGTGCCACGTCTCTTTGCTGTGAAGCATGACTTCGGCGGTACCGAAAAGAGAAGCTATATGCAGATCGTGACCACAAGCATGCATCACGGGAACTTCCTGGCCGGAATCGTCTTTTGTATGAACTTTGCTGGCGTATGGAAGCCCGGTTTTTTCTTCGACTGGGAGCGCATCAAGTTCAGTTCGCAGCATCACTGTCGGACCTTGGCCGTTCTTCAGCATCGCGACGATGCCCGTCCCTCCGACATGCTCGGTAACCTCATACCCCAGGGTGCGGAGGCGAGACGCTAGCTTTGCGGCCGTCTGGGTCTCATGACCTGAAAGCTCGGGGTTCTGGTGCAGATCCAGATAAAACGCTCGTGCGTCGGGGTAGACGCTGTCCACTTCTTTGGAATTCGTTGCGGTGTGCGCCACTAGGGCAGCATTTGTGAGGAAGAGGAGCAACAGAAGCCTGGACCGGTTCATGGATGAGCATCATATCTGGCACACACAATGACGGCAAACGTGCGTCGGACTAAATGAACGTAAGTGCTACTTGAAGAACTCGCCCATATCCGGCGCAGATGCTGCTGCACCCGGTAGATCACCCACGCCGAGAGCCTTGAGGCTTAAGCGAAGCGTGCTCTGATGCTGGTATAGCGCTGAAGAGCGATACCCAGGTTTTGCTTTCGGACTCACGATGACGGTAGCGACATGTCCACCGCCATACTGAATGTCGCTAGATTCCGATTCATCGAACGTGATGATCATCAGCGAGTCTGCGAATTGGGAGCTCTTGATCAAGGCGTCGAGGTTAGTTTGCAGCCATGTATCCGCTGCCGATAGCTCCTGCGCGTCCGAGCACGACGCGGCGCCTACGGGGCAATTGTGAGCGTCGTCGTAAATATTCGGCACAATGAACGCGTAATCAGGCAGGCTGCCGCTAGACAGATCAGTTGCAAGTTGCGTGAAAGGAACCACGTTGGCCGCCTCAGAAGGATCATTCAAGACATCTGCGAAATACACGAAGGGAACGTGATGCTTGAGATATGCGCCTGTGTCGCCGCCCACGTACGCCGCCGAAGGGAGGGATTCTGCGTAGCACTTCCAGGACTTGCCCGCGCTGCTTAAGGCACGAACAATGTTGTCCTGCGAGACTGCGCCCTGGAAGTCGTCGTCAAAGGTGATGAGAGCGCCGGTGGTCAGGACAAAGTAGTTGGGCAGAGAAGGGTGCGCATCCGCGTAATATGCGGTTGCCAGCCCTCCCGCGGCGATAAGCGAATTGAAGTAAGGCATTTGGGAATTCCCTACAACGTCGCTGAAACTGTGATTTTCCTCACTCAGTATGAACACATGCGCAAATTGCGGAACGACAGCGGTCGGGCTAGGCGTGCTCGGTGAAGGAGACAGGGAGCCGCCGCCGCAACTGAGGGTGATCAGGGCTAAGGTGATCGTAGAAAATGTTGAAATTCGTCGCAGCATTCGGGCAGCTCATATCCTGAGAGGTATTAAACCTCTGGCGCGTTGCTGGGCTACGGTGGCGTAAACCCAAGACTTACAGTGGAATCCGTAATTTCCACTCACGTCATTTCCGGCGGGTGTAAAATCGAAAAGTAAGGAACCGGAATTCTTCACGGGATCTGCTCCCGTGATCCGAGGCCTGGGATGAACGTTCACTTCAGTTATAAAGACCGCAAAACTCCCGACGTAGAAAAAGAAATCAACCACCTGATCGAGAAGCTCCGCAAGCGACTTCAAGTCTTTCGCCCGGAGTTAGTGCACTTGCGAGGTCTTATCGAGCAGAACTCAGCCCGAGAAGGGACGGTGGTGTCTTTAAATTTACGTCTGCCGTCCGGGCAGATGGCGGTTCAGAAGTCCGCCTCCGCAGCCTCAGCAGCTGTTAAGGCGGCAGCGGAAGATTTGTTGCAGCAGATCAGCAAACATAAGGAGATCTTGCGGAACTCTCACAAGTGGCAGCGTCACCGGGTTGCCGATTATCGTCCTCACGGGCAGGTTCCGTTTGAGAAGACCGTGGCGGCGGTGCAAGTTCCGACTGCCTCGTCAGAGGACATTCGTTCCTACGTAAACGCAAATCTGGGACGTTTGGAGCGGTTTGTTGAACGCGAGCTTTATTTCCGCGAAACTGCGGAAGAGATTCTTCCTGATTCACTCACGAAAGAAGAAGTGATTGATGAGGCCATTGCGCGGGCACTTGGGGATGGCATGGAAAAACCTGAGCGCCTTTCGCTCGAACCATGGCTTTATCGCCTGGCCATGCGCGCTATCGATGATTTGTCGGCTAACCCGCCCGAGGACGCAGCTTCGGTACATCTCGAAGACTCTACGCGCAAGCCCAACGTGCGAGGTTCGGACGAGCCTGAACTCCAGTTTCATCAGCCCGATGAAACCTTAACAGGGGAAAACGTCATTCCTGACCGGCGGATGGCTACGCCGGAAGATATAGCCTATACCGACGAGGTGATCACATTGGTCCAGTTTGCGCTCGATGGCTCCAGCCGGCCTGATCGTGAAGCCTTCGTATTGCACGCGGTTGAGGGATTTTCCGAAGAAGAAATCGCCGCGATCACCGACCGCAAGCTGGAAGAAGTGAAGGCATCGATCACTAAAGCGCGGGAGCACTTGCGGCGCTCTAGTCCAGTAGCAAACCGGTTCCAGGAAAAGCTAATCCAAGCATCCAAATAATTTCGCAGCACTCAGGAGAAATCGTGATGATTACCCGCGAGGATATCCGTGAGTTGGCGCAGTTCAACGCTGATAACGATCATGCTTGCGCACTAAGTTTTTATTTCGAACCTGGCACGCCGCAGAACAAGTCGCATCGTGAGGAAGCAATCCTGGTAAAAGATTTGATTCGGAACGCGCTCCGAGAGACAGAGAAGGAGGGAAAGAATGGGTGCGCGCGCGCGGACTTGGAGCGCATTCGTACTCTGGCAGAGAACTGGCACGGAAATCAATCGCGGGCGAAGGCGGTGTTTGCCTGCGCGGGCAAGAATTTTTGGCGCGAGTTCGATCTACCGCCGCAACTTTCGGGCAGCCAGCTTTTCGTTAACCGGCGCTTTCATTTGAAGCCCCTGGCAGAGCTCCTCGGGGCGCAACCGCGCATTTGGGCTGCGATTGTAGATCGACAGCGGGCGCGTTTTTTCGATCTGCGTCTCGATGAGCTTACGGAAAGGGAAGGGTTGTTCCGCAAACCTCCGGTGCGTCAAGGTCGCAGTGATGGTTTCGCCGGCTATGACGGAGGCCATGCTCAGCGGCGACTGGACGACGAAGCCTTACATCACTTCAAGGACGTTGCCCAACACCTGAAGAAGGCCCTGGAGAGTGGCTCGTTCGAAAAGCTAATCATTGGCTGTCAGGAAACGAATTGGCACGAACTGGAAGCTCAGCTGCATCCGTACGTGAAGAAACGGTTATTGGGTCATTTTTCGGCCGACCCCGCCAAGTTCAGCAACGACCAGATTCGAGAACAGGCCACTCGGATTCTTCGCGAATCTCTGGAGCAACGGCGGCGGGAGTTGGTTCGAGAGGCGCTCGACCAGGCAAAGAGTAATAACCGCGGAGTAACCGGGTTGCGACGGGTCTTGCGCTCGCTGGAGCTTGGCGAAGTGCAGTCCTTATTACTTGGAGAGAATTTTCATCGTGCGGCCGCTGAATGTCCCTCATGTGGTCACATCGACGCGCATGTGGTACAGCAATGCCCCGCCTGCGGCCGCGAAACACGCGAACTCGAAGATGTAACGGAGGCCATCATTCCGATTGCGATTCGGCGCGATCTCGAGCTGATCTATGTGAAGGACGATCTCGAGTTCGACCGTGCGGGAAATATCGCAGCTTTGCTCCGTTTCAGGGCTGATCAGAATAAAACGAGTGCTACGCAACTCGCCTCTTAGCCGCTCTTTGACTCTCAGGCAACCTATTGGAGCGACCTCGGGATCCGGCTTACCTCTCGTGTGCTATTTCCAGTTCTGACGAACGACACATCGCCGCGTGGCGCAGTCCTTAGTCACTTCGCAGTTCTCCGAAGTGCCATGATATGCTGACCTGCTTTTGAGGAGGTCGCTGCCATGTCTGTTTCGCGCCGAGATTTTCTGTCAACCGCCGTTGCCGGTTCGCTTTCATTGGGACTGCTGAGGAACCAGGCCTATGCGCAGCCTAGCGGAAAGCGGCCCATCATCGTTTGCGCGAACAACGGGTTCAATTATCTTGACGATGCATACGCATTCCTCTCCAGCGGCGGAGACACTCTGGATGCGGCGCTGAAGGTGGTCAAAGGTCCGGAAGATGATCCCAACGACACGAGCGTGGGCCTTGGTGGTCTTCCGAATGAAGACGGAATAGTCGAACTCGATGCGTGTTGCATGCACGGGCCAACCCGGCGCGCAGGTTCGGTTGGTGGCGTTCGCAACATAAAAAACGTTTCGCAGGTCGCCAAAGCTGTCATGAACAACACCGGGCACGTAATGCTGGTCGGCGAGGGCGCGGAGCGCTTTGCGATCGCGATGGGATTTCCGCGGGAAAATCTTCTAACCGATCATTCGCGAAAGATCTGGCTGCTATGGAAGGAATATCACTCAGGGCCGGGTTGGTGGGGCCCCGGCATCGCCGATCCGCATTGGAAGTCGCCAGAGAATAAGTCTGAATCGCAACTGTTGAAGGAAAAATTTCATCATCTGGAACAACGGGCGGCGGATCTGGGCATAGCTCCGGAGCTTTGCTCGCAAGCTGCGCGGGCTGTGCTCTTTCCACCTCATGGAACCATTCACTGCTCGGCGCTGAATGAGAAAGGCGAAATCTCCGGATGTACCACGACCAGCGGCCTCGCGTGGAAGCTTCCCGGTCGCCTCGGCGATTCGCCGATCATCGGCGCCGGTTGTTACACCGATCAGGATGTAGGGTCGGCTGGAGCGACGGGCAGCGGAGAAGAAAACATTAAGGTCGCAGGCGCGCACACCATCGTGGAGAACATGCGGCACGGAATGTCGCCGCAAGAGGCGGGCGAGGACGCGCTCCAGCGCATCGTGCGCAATTACAACAATGACATGAGCCGGCTGCGATATGTCGATATGGTCTACTACGTTCTGCGGAAAGATGGGGCATACGCGGGCGTCTCACTCTGGGAGAGTTACCATGGCTCCAAGCCGCACAAGATTGCTGTCCACGACGGAACCAAGCGCGCCGAGCAAACGGTAGCGCTTTTCAAAGGCGCTTCGGAGGATTATCCTCCTGCGCCGAATGTGTCGCCGGAGGTCAAGAAGCAGTTCGAGTAACAGCATGCTCGCGCCTAGGTATGCGAGATGCTCGCGGCGGCGATAACCGCTTGTCCCAAGCTCAGACCGCCATCGCCAGCGGGGACTTCGTGATGAGTGAAAACCTCAAATCCCGCTTCGGAAAGCCCTGATTCGAACTGCCGCGAAAGGTAGAGGTTGTTAAACGTTCCGCCACTTAAGCAGACCCTGCTTAGGGCGGTTCTCTCGCGCACCAGTTCGGCGATCTGCACAAATACCTGAGCCAAGCCATTGTGGAATCGCCGGCTAATGTCTCCGACAATTGTCTTTTTCCGGAGATCAGAAAGCACAGCTGCAAATAGCGGTCGCGTGCCGATGATCCAGCCATCTCCATCAGGCATGAGATCGAACGTATATGCATCTTGGCGGTCGGAGGGTAAGATCGCCATCTCCAGTTCAATGGCGGCCTGCGCTTCGTAGTTCACTTGTTTCCGAATCCCGGCGAGTGCAGCAACCGCATCGAACAAGCGCCCACAGCTTGACGTGAGCGGCGAGTTTATCTTTTGTTCAATCATACGGAGGATGAGGCTCGTCTTGGCCGCATCAAGTTGGCAGACAAACGGAATGTTGTGACTAAGGAACTCTCGCCCGAAATGATGAGCCAGGTAGCTGACTGCCATGCGCCAGGGTTCACGAATCGCGGCGGCTCCGCCGGGCAGCGGAACATATTCGAAA
>JAFAGX010000437.1 GCA_019237515.1 Acidobacteriaceae bacterium | reverse complement strand
CGGCCCGCAAGGGTGTACAAAACCATAGTTCTCCGTAAACGGCCAAATTCTCATTGTGGGCTGCTGGCCAAAGGCAGTATAGTGCTCCCGGTAGCCCATGCTTTTTCTTGGACCACTCTGGCGGACCCTCTGGTTCCTTTCCGTCGGCGCTTACGGAGCGCTTACCTTCGTCGCCATCAAGCGAGGCTTTCAACGAGAGTTCCCGATTTTCGTCTGCTATACAAGCTGGATCACAGTGGAGGGGGCTCTGTTGCTCTATATGGACTACGCTCCCTGGGTAAGTGGTGATCAATACTTTGTCGCCTTTAGCGTGGCCGCGGCAGTTAGTGTCGCAGTCCGTTTCGCGATCATTTATGAGATTTTCAAGAACCTGCTGCATCGTTACCCGGCGTTGACCAGATCGGGAATCACTTTATTCCGCGCTGCTACCCTTATCCTCTTGGCTCTCGTCCTTGCTCTTGCCTGGTTTGCTCCAGCTGCAGGACACGACCCTCTTGTGTCTAAATTCTTTGTTCTGGAGCGCACGGTCAATATTCTCCTCATTGGTCAATTGCTTTTTCTTTTTACGTTTTCCCGAGCTTTTGGTCTTTCATGGCGCAGTCACTCATTTGGAATTGCGCTAGGTCTCGGAATTTTTGCGACTGTGATGCTCAGCACCTCAGCCATACGGACGCAGACTCAGCCGACCGCGCCGAACCAAATGACAAACATAACCGAAGTGATCAATCAGGGAACTTATCTTATTTGTGCTTTGATATGGCTGGCCCATCTCTTGGCTACTGAGCGACCACCACAAACTCCGAAAGCGCGCTTACCTAAGCACGACCTCGGAGCTTGGAATCGAGAATTACAGCGGTTCTTACACCGATGATCATTGCGACAATTCTTGTTGTTCTCTCCGCGTTTGTCCTGCTGTTTCTCATTCTGCTCGCCAGAGGTCAGTACCTCGATCCACGCGTCGTTGAGAATCCGGCACACCAGATCCGCTTCGTCGATATCGACGCATTTCGGAATTTGCTTGATCCTGCCGAAACCGAATATCTACGCAGCCACTTACCGTTCAAAGAATTCATCAAGATTCGGCGTGAGCGCCTTCGTACCGCCATCGAGTACGTTGTTTCCACATCCCGAAACGCTGCGCTTCTATTGAAGATTGCAGAAGCTGCCCGCCACAGCTCCGACCCGGCGACAGCCGCAGCTGCCGAAAAGCTGGTCGAGAATGCTATCCGGCTGCGGTTTTATGCAATTCAGGTGATTCCGCGCCTGTATGCGGCCATGCTTCTGCCGATGTATGGAGTTCCGACGCTGCGCGTTGCCGAACGTTATGAGCGAATGACTCGGCAGATCGTCGTTCTGGGAGTGAAGTTTCCACTTCGGGGTAATCCGTAGAGCCTGCTGTCAGGACCGCTAAAAGCGGGTGAATAGCCCTGCAATCGCATAACCAGACAGCAATCCAACTGCTGCAACTATCCCACTCGCTGGCCAAACATGCTCGCGTGCATTCTTGCGCACATCCATGTTTTCACGGATTCTCGACCTCAGCTCGACTACCGAGCTCTGCAGCCGTTTGCGCTCGTCAACTGCCCGCAACTGCAAATCTGCTAGTGGCAAGGTGCTCATACGCTCCCTCGTAATTCGTTTTGTATCCACGCCTTATCGGCTTTAAGAACTTCCACGGTCCTCTTGGGGAAAAAACCGTGCTCGCGGAATCGATGTAATGCCAGGATTCCAGCTATGCCGCCGATCATCAACCATACAAAGCCAACGATCAGAAACGAGTAGAACCACGCATAAGGACTCCCTGCGAATGTGACCGAAACCACTGCGACCAGCGCGGCGGTCAAAAGTAGATAAGCCGTCGCCAGGAACACCGCCGCAATCATCAGCATAGGTATTCCCGCTTTTAGAGCTGCAGTCGTTTCACGCAGCTCGGATCTGAACATCGAGACTCGCGTGTTTACCAGCTCTTTCAGTTCTTCACGAATTTCCGCGATGATGCTCGCGAGGCTACGCTCGCCATTTACGGAAGAAGTTCTGGTTTCGTGCATAACGATTTGATCTCCAGATTCTTAATGCCACGCCGCCTATAAATGCCGCCGCCCCTAATCCCGCAATCAGCTGCAAAGGATAGTGTTCCGCCGTGTATAGCACTCGCTCCCGCGCGGTTGATATCGCGTCCTGCGCCCATGCGACAGTTCGATCCAGGGCGGTTCTTACCGGTGGTAGCTCTCTGGCAGGCACAATGATTGGCCTCGCAGGTGGCGAATTGCCGCGAGTCGATACGGGGGATCCAGAAATTGGTTCGGGAATTGGATTCATTGCCACCGAAATCCTCACAACTCTGCAAAGAGTTCCGTAATTGGATGGCAGGAACACATTACCGTTTGCTAAGCCCTTGAAGGAAATGCGCTGACGCTCACCTCGAAGTCTGAAACAGCTCGGTAACTCCAAAAATCTCTTAGATTTGTCTATGATGGAGTTATCCCCTTGAGGATGGAGAACAGCAGAAGTGCCTGAGACCCAGACAGACGGACTAGAAGTCCTCGAAACTCGTGAGTGGCTGGATTCCCTGGATTATGTGTTGTCCAAAGGGGGGGCAGAACGGGCTGGCCGCCTCCTGCAGCAACTCTCATTGCACGCGCGCAGAGCAGCCGGGGTAAACCTGCCGTTCACTGCAACCACCCCATACCAGAACACCATCCCCTCGGCGCAACAGGCGCCGTTCCCGGGTAGCCAGGAGATGGAACGCAGGATCAAGAGCCTGGTTCGCTGGAACGCACTTGCAATGGTGGTGCGTGCTAACAAGATCCAGGAGGGAATCGGCGGGCACATCTCCACCTACGCTTCTGCAGCGACCCTGTACGAGGTGGCCTTCAACCACTTTCTCCGGGCGCGCACCGAAGCTGGTGATCGCGACATCGTTTACTTTCAAGGCCACGCGGCACCTGGCATGTACGCCCGGGCCTACCTCGAAGGTCGCATTCCCAAGCAGAAGCTGGAAAACTTCCGCCGTGAGCTCAAACCTGGTGGCGGACTCTCCTCCTACCCTCATCCTTGGTTGATGCCGGATTTCTGGGAATTTCCGACGGTCTCGATGGGGCTCGGGCCAATTCAGGCGATCTATCAGGCCCGATTTATGCGCTATCTCGAAAATCGAGGTCTGAAAGAGCCCCGAGGCGGCAAAGTCTGGGCCTTCCTCGGCGACGGCGAAATGGACGAACCAGAATCACTTGGTTCCATCACGTTGGCTTCACGCGAGAGACTCGACAATTTAATTTTCGTTGTGAACTGCAATCTTCAACGCCTCGACGGCCCGGTTCGCGGCAATGGGAAGATCATTCAAGAGTTGGAGGCGATTTTCCGTGGCGCCGGCTGGAATGTAATCAAAGTCATCTGGGGCACAGATTGGGACATGCTCATTCGCAACGACCGCGATGGCCTCCTGGTCCGGCGGATGGGCGAAATCAGTGATGGGCAGTATCAGAAGTATTTCGTCGAAAGCGGCGCGTATTTCCGGCAGAACTTCTTCGGCACCGATCCGCGCTTGTTGAAGATGGTCGAGCACTACTCGGATGAGCAACTCGCCCGCATGCGTCTCGGTGGCCACGATCCCATCAAAGTGCACGCCGCCTACAAAGCCGCCGTCGAGCATGAAGGCTCGCCAACGATCATTCTCGCGAAAACCATCAAGGGCTATGGATTGGGCGAGGCCGGCGAAGGCAAGAACATCACCCATCAGCAGAAAAAACTGAATGATGACGAGCTCTGGATGTTCCGCTCGCGCTTTGGCATTCCCATTCCTGATGACGAGTTGCACGAGGCGCCCTTTTACCGCCCGGCTGACGACAGCCCGGAAGTCACTTACATGCAGGAACGGCGCAAGCAGCTCGGCGGCTACTTGCCGGAACGGAAGGTTCGCTCCAAGCCGATCGCTGAAGTTTCTGATTCCATCTTTGAGGAGTTCTACAAGGGAACGGAGGGCCGCGAAGCGTCCACAACCATGGTTTTCGTGCGGCTGCTTTCCAAGCTCCTGCGCGATCCCGAAATCGGCAAACTAATCGTTCCAATCATCCCGGATGAAGCCCGCACATTCGGCATGGAAGCACTCTTCCGCCAGGTCGGCATTTATTCCAGCGTCGGTCAGCTCTACGAGCCGGTGGACATGGACACGCTGCTCTATTACAAAGAGGCTCTCAACGGCCAGATTCTCGAAGAAGGCATCACCGAGGCCGGTTCCATGTGCTCCTTCATAGCCGCCGGAACTGCCTACGCGACCTACGGCATCAACACCATCCCGTTCTTCATTTATTACTCGATGTTCGGCTTTCAGCGCATCGGCGATTTGATCTGGGCCGCGGCCGACATGCGCACCCATGGTTTCCTGATCGGCGGTACTGCCGGCCGAACGACGCTGGCCGGCGAGGGACTGCAGCATCAGGACGGTCACAGCCACGTGCTGGCACTTTCCGTTCCGAATCTTCTTGCCTACGATCCCGCGTTCGCCTACGAAATCGCCATCATCACTCAAGACGGCATCAAGCGCATGTATGTCGACCAGGAATCCATCTTTTACTACCTGACCGTCACCAACGAGCCGCTGCCGATGCCGCCCATGCCCGATGGCAAAAAAATTCGCGACGGCGTGCTTAAAGGCATGTACCGTTTCAAACCTTCCGCGAAAAAAGACGCTAAACTCCATGCGCAACTCTTCGGAAGCGGCACGATCATGTACGAAGTCTTGAAGGCGCAGCAGGTTCTGGAAGAAAAGTACGGCGTTGCCGCGGATGTTTGGAGTGTCACTAGTTACAAATGTTTATATTCGGATGGCAATGAATCTGAACGCTGGAACCGTTTGCATCCGGGGGAAACTCCGCGCGTCCCCTACGTGACGCAGTGCCTGAAAGATGCACCGGGGGTATTCGTTGCCGCATCGGATTACATGAAGGTTCTTCCGGAAGCGATTGCACAATGGGTTCCGCGCCGGTTGGTTGCACTCGGAACGGATGGCTTCGGGCGCAGCGAAAACCGCGCGTCGTTGCGCGACTTCTTCGAGGTTGATGCCAAGCACATTGTGCTCGCAACTTTAAATGCATTGGCGAATGACAACCAAATCGGACGGGATGTAGTTCAGCGGGCCGCAAAAGAGCTGGGAATCAATCCGGAGAAACCAAACCCGGCGCGCTCGTGAATTTACCTCTGTGTTCTCTGCGTCCTCTGTGGTTTTGTTTTACGTAAAGACATGAGACGGATCGAAGTGTTGCATGACTGAATTCAAGTTGCCGGAACTCGGTGAGAATATCGATCAGGGCGACTTGGTGCGTCTGATGATCTCGCCTGGTGCCAAAATCACTGAAGGCCAAGCGGTGATGGAACTCGAAACTGAAAAAGCGGTGGTCGAAGTCCCCTCGTCAATCAGCGGCACGGTGAGAGAAATTCGCGTTAAAGAGGGAGAGAAAGTCAAAGTTGGCCAGGTAATCTTCACTGTCGACAACGGCGCAACCGGTGTGGCGCGGGCGCCCTCGCCCGCGAAACCGGCAGTTACACCCGTCCCTGAGAGTGAGCCACAAGCCAGAGCCGCCGAGGCCGCACCCGCCAAGCCCAGCCCAGCCCCCGCATCTGGCGGGCCTGCCGAATTCAAACTTCCCGAACTCGGTGAGAACATCTCCGAAGGTGACCTCGTCCGGCTGATGATTTCCGCCGGAGCAAAGGTGTCTGAAGGTCAGCCGGTCATCGAGTTGGAGACGGAGAAGGCCGTTGTCGAGGTTCCATCATCAGTCACGGGCGTGGTCAAAGATGTTCGCGTAAAACAAGGCGAGAAAGTCAAAGTCGGCCAGGTCATCTTCACCCTGGAAGGCGCAGCGCCCGCCTCAACGACTCCCAAGCACGCTCCGGTCGAACATGTTTCCGGCCAGCACGGCGCCCGCCTTGCCTTTCAGGCGGCCATCAAGGCCGAAGGCAAAACCGAGGAGCAGGCGCTCCCACCCGATCAGCCCCACGCTCCATTACCCGCTTTCTTTATGCCTGCGCAGCTGGGCAAAGTCGCTGGCACTGCCCCTGGCGAACCGGTCCCGGCTGCTCCGCACGTGCGCAGGCTTGCACGCGAACTTGGAATTGACATCCACGAAGTGAAGGGAATCGGCCCGGGCGGACGTATCAGCGAGGACGACGTCAAAGCCTTTTCCAAGCAGTTGCTGATAGCCGCCACAGCCGCCGCTCAAGCTCCAAGCCCAACGCATCTGGCGCAGCCCGAGCTGCCCGACTTTGCGAAATGGGGCAAGATCGAGCGTGTTTCCATGCGCGGCGTTCGTCGCAAAACAGCCCAGCATCTCTGGGAAGCCTGGCACACCATTCCTCACGTAACCCAGAACGATCGGGCCGATATTACCGAACTCGAGCAACTGCGCGCCCGCTTCGGCCCCAAAGCCGAACAAGCCGGCGGCAAAATGACCGTCACCGCGATTGCGCTGAAAGTCTGCGCCTCAGCGCTTCGTATCTTTCCCCAGTTCAACGCCAGTATCGATCTGGCCAAAGAAGAAATTATTTACAAGCAATTTGTAAACATCGGCGTAGCCGTCGATACCGACCGCGGGCTACTCGTGCCGGTGATTCGCGATGTTGACAAAAAGAACATCGTGGAGCTGGCGGCCGAACTGACTCAGCTTTCAAAGAAAGCTCGCGACAAGAAACTCACGCCTGCAGAGATGGAAGGGGGAACTTTCACCATCACCAACCTTGGCGGGATCGGTGGAACTGGATTTTCCCCGATCGTGAATTATCCCGAGGTCGCGATCCTTGGTCTTTCCCGTTCGACGACCGAGCCTATCTGGCTCAATGGTAGGTTTGAGCCGCGCCTTGTGCTGCCTCTATCGCTCTCTTACGACCATCGCTTGATTGACGGCGCCGATGCTGCGCGCTTTCTCCGCTGGATTGCCGAGGCCTTCGAACAGCCGTTCCTGCTTTCCGTACAGGGATGAGCACGAAAGAAGCCGCAGTTCAGTTTTGCAAGGCATAGTTGCCACTCAGCGTGGCTGCCGCACAGCGCGCCGCTCCCATCAATGCAGTACTGTCATTATTGATGACTCTCACCGGAATGGTTTCAAGCAGCGCTTGCATTCTTCCTTTGGCAAGGAACGATTGCATAAAAAGTGGCCCGGCTAACTTAGTCAGGATTTTGGGAGCAATACCGCCACCCAGGTAAACTCCGCCGGTCGCTTTGACTTTCAGGGCGAGATTTCCCGCCTCTGCCCCGTAAATCGAAACGAACAGATCGAGCGCTTGTTCGCAAAGTGGACACTGGCCTTCACTCGCAGCGCGCGAAATCGCCGCTGCCGGATCGCCCTGTGCCATCTCTTCCGTGAGCCACGTGGGTTCCGTGCCCCGCTTGGTGTCACGCAGGAAATAAAAGATATTCACCAAACCCGGACCTGAAACTACGCGCTCATAGCTGACGTGACCGAAGTGTGCGATCAGATATCGAAGCAACTCCATCTGCAATTCGTCACGCGGCGCGAAATCAGCATGGCCGCCCTCGCTAGCAAAAATGTGGTACCGCGTGCCATCCCAGTAGAGGCCGGCTTCACCCAAACCAGTTCCAGCGGAAATCACGGCCTGATTGCCGATGGGACTTGACTTTATGGTGTTGAGTGAAATCAAGTCTTTCGCTTGGAGTGTTGAAATTCCCCACGCGTTGGCCTCAAGATCATTAATAAGGGAAACGCCGGCAAGCCCCAGTTTGTCCGCGAGGTGCTTGGATTCGATAATCCACGGAAGGTTCGGGGTCT
>JAFAGX010000212.1 GCA_019237515.1 Acidobacteriaceae bacterium | reverse complement strand
CGAACTTCGAGACTTCCGCAGCATTGGTCGAAACCGCGACAAAATGCTTTGCAACCGACTTTTCGTCGCCTCCCAATCCGGCTAACGACCAGGCGCGAGCTGTCTGAGCATTGGTCATGGTTTCAAGAGTGGTGAAAGTTTTTGACGACACGATGAAGAGCGTCTCTGCCGGATCGAGACCCTGGACCGCCTCGGCAAAATCCGTTCCATCCACATTCGAGACAAAGCGGAAAGTCATCGAGCGTTCCGAATAATGCTTGAGCGCTTCGTAGGCCATGACCGGACCAAGATCGGAGCCGCCGATTCCGATGTTGATAACGTTGCGAATGCGTTTTCCGGTGTGCCCTTTCCACTCGCCACTGCGCACACGGTTGCAGAAATCAGCCATTCGATCCAATACAGCGTGCACTTCGGGTACGACGTTCTTTCCGTCGACAAAAATGGATTCATCCTTCGGAGCACGCAGAGCTACGTGCAGCACGGCTCGTTTTTCGGTGATGTTGATCTTCTCTCCGCTGAACATGGCATCGATTCGCTCGCGCAAACCGCAGTCCGTGGCAAGCTGGAGAAGGAGCTTAAGCGTCTCATCCGTAATACGATTTTTGGAGTAGTCGAGGTAGAGACCCACTGCTTCCAACGCCATGCGCTGCCCGCGCTTGGGATCGTCTGCAAATAATTGCCGCAAGTGGACCTCTGAAACTGCTTTGTAGTGCGCCGTCAGGGCTTTCCACGCGGATGGTTTGGTCGCTCGTTTCTTCACCTGGGGTTGAGGATTCGCTGCCATTCTGATCTCCTTTTCCGTCTCTACTATTATCTCGTCGTTGGAACTAAACAGACGCGAGGGAAGCTCTTGCTTCTTCGCGGTTCCTGAGCTTACTCAGGCTCTGCAGTCCGAATGTGGCAGCCCCGACAAGAGCCGCCCGTGTGGTGATGATGTGAATCGGCATTCGCTCCATTAAATCTTTGAAGCGGCCTTTTCTGGTGAAAGTCTGCACGAACTGTGGTCTTTGCAGCAGTTTCACAAGGTGAAGTGCGATGCCGCCAGCCAGGTACACTCCTCCTGTAGCCAGAACTTTCAATGCAAGATTACCAGCCTCGCTAGCCAATATCGAAATGAGTAAATCCACCGTCGCCAGGCACAATTCGCTGGGATGCTGCGGATCAAGAGCAGCTTCAACGATCGCTTTGGTGTGATCCTTTGCGGATGCAATCACTTGGGCAACTTCAGGCCGCTCCGGGATGTTTTCCGCGTCGCGGAGAAATTCGTAAATGTTGGGAACACCGATTCCTGAGCAGACACGCTCCACTCCCACGTGTCCCAAACGCGGGAGAAGATATTGCAGCAGCCGGATTTGACGCTCGTCCGTGGGAGCGAAATCAGAATGCCCGCCTTCGGAACCGTGGGCTACATACTGAGACCCGTCCCAGGTCAGAAAGGATTCGCCTAACCCAGTGCCCGGTGCGATCACTGCGATAGGTCCCCCAAGAACCGGCTCTCCTTTGTTGATCGTGATCATGTCTTCGGCGCGTAAGGCCGGGACCGCGCGGGCCACCGCTTCCAGATCGTTCATCAGGTGAGCGGCCTTCAGATTCAGGTCTCTGGCGAGCGTATTCTCATCCATGACCCAGGGCAAGTTTGTCGTCTTCACGTAACCATTGATGACCGGACCTGCAACATCAAACGACGCGAGATCGACCGACATCTTCACCTGGGCGAGAAATTCTCTAACCATTGCTTGCAAGCTGGGATAGTCGGCGCTATGGACCTCGGTTTGAGCCAAGGGGTTGTGCGGCCCAGACTCGCTCGAGTAGATCGCCAAGTCTGTTTTTGTACCGCCGATGTCGCCTGCAATGAGCATGTTAACTCCCCCTAACTCTTAAGCTGTTGCGTAACGTTCGCTGTTCGGCTTTGATCCGCTCAGCGCGTAAAACAAAATGTACATGTAGCAGATCACCGGAATGAAAAACGCATGATGAAGTCCGACGTGATCAGCAATCGCGCCTTGAATCAAGGGAATGATTGCGCCCCCCACGATCGCCATGTTCAGAATGCCGGATCCATCTCCCGTCAAAGGGCCGAGTTCCGCCACACCCAAACTGAAAATGGTTGGGAACATAATGGAGTTGAAAAAACCAACCGCGAGGATACTCCACATTGCGAAGTGCCCGTGCGTGGCCATGGAGAGACTTACCAGCAATGACGTACAGATGGCAAACGCACCGAGCAGGTGCCCGGCTCTGAATTTCCGCAATAGCCCCGCGCCAAGAAAGCGCCCGATCATCGCCCCACCCCAGTAGAACGAAACGTAACCCGCCGCCGTCTTTGCCGACAATCCTGCAATGTCGGACAGGCCGAAATAATTTACCAGGAAACTTCCGATGGAGACTTCTGCGCCTACATAGGCAAAAATCCCGAGCGCGCCAAAAACCAGGTTGGGATGTTTCCAAACCGAATCGGCACCTTTCGCTTCGGGGCGGTATTCCGCGTGTGGGATCGTCGGCAGTTTTGACGTGGCAATAAGAGCTGCCAGAAGGAGCAAGGCAATGGCGATAACCGTGTATGGCATTTTGACGGAGGCGGCCTCTTGCACCCGATATAAATGTAGCGCTGCCGGCGAAAGAGCCCTGAGTTCCTCGACGGCCAACGGAGCGGCAGCGAGGATCAGCAGTCCCCCGAGTTTAGGTGCGATCGTGGTCCCGAGCGAATTAAATGCCTGCGTCAGGTTTAAGCGGCTAGAAGCGGTTTCCGGTTTTCCGAGCACCACGACGTAAGGATTGGCTGCTACCTGCAACCCAGTGATGCCGGCTGCAAGTACAATCAACGCCCCTAAGAAGAGGGAGAACGAAGCGAAAGACGCCGCCGGCACAAACAGAAATGCGCCCACGGCCATACATAGCAGTCCCGACACCATGGCCTTCTGATAACCGATGGCGTTCACGATCTTCGACCATGGAATAGAGAACAAAAAGTATGCGGAAAAAAATGCAAACTGAATCAGCATGACTCGCGCGTAGCTGAGATCGAAAATCGACTTGAGATGCGGCACCAAAATATCGTTCAAAGATGTGAGGAAACCCCACATAAAAAACAATGTGGTCACGATCGCGAGTGGACGCGTGTAGTTTGGGGCTGCGATCGTCAACACCTTCGATGTTGATGCCGAGCTTTTTGCCACCGGTTGAGTTGCCATTTCGCTAATCTCCTACCACCACGTCTCAGCCTGCACGCCGTACGTAAATCCATCGGTTCGAGTCTGAAACGGAATTCCACCAACAAACCCACGCAAGCCATCCGACCAGTTTCCGTATGTCAGGAATGCCCGCAGCACCGGCCGGCTAAAGAACTTCCGTCCCGCACCGATTTGTGGGGCGATCGTAAACTTGCGCAGCCAGCCGTCGTAGAGCGGAGCAACTGTGCTGTGGGTGTGATCAAATCCGCCTTCAAACGCCAAAGAGAGGCACTTGGTAAAGAAATCTCGGGGCGGGCACCGAATGATACCCATTGTTGCCACGGATGCAGAGGGTTGCCATCTTTCGTACGCTGGTAGACGAAGATCGGCATGATCGCGAACTTGTCGTTGGGCTGGATCAAAACCTGTTCGGTAATCAAAAATTGAGCCTGGCTGTTGATAAATGGAGTGGGATTCTCAACGACCGTTCCGCTTCCGTTCGAACTGAAATTGCTGGCAGCGCCGGTTCCATACTGAATAGTGAAGGCGTGGTAGCCACCGTGCCACTCCAGACGTTGGAACTTGAATCCAAAGGCTTCACCGCTGCTGGT
>JAFAGX010000642.1 GCA_019237515.1 Acidobacteriaceae bacterium | reverse complement strand
CGAGTAGCCGCTCTGCATGATCCGCAGAATCAGCTACCAGGCTATTGAAGCCCAATAATCGCGCCACCTCGCGGCAGGCCTCCCGCACCGCGCGATCATCATCGACGATCAAGAGATTTAAAAAATTATTGCTCTCCACTTCGGGTAATTCGATTGCAGTTGCAACAGCGCTGCTCATATATCTTTTCTCCTGGTGTGACACTGGGACTGCTGCTCCGATTCGATGGCCGGCAGACGCACGAACATTCGCGTTCCTTCACCAGGTTCGCTTTCGATATCGATGGTTCCACCCTGTTCAGTCACGATGCGCCAGACCGTAGCCAACCCCAATCCCGTTCCCTTGCCCTCCGCTTTGGTGGTAAAGAAAGGCTCGAAAGCCCTCGCGCGCGTGTTCGCGTCCATTCCCGGCCCGGTATCGGCCACAACCAGTTCGACAGATGGTGACGCGCTGCCGTTCAGGCTCAGAGCAGGATGCTTGCGGGCGGTGATCCAAATCTTCCCCCCATCGGGCATCGCGTCCCGGGCATTTAGGACCAGGTTGAGGGCAATTTCCTGTGCTTCGCTTTCATCTATCCGCACCATTGGTAGGTCGGACGGTAACTCCAGCGTCAACTGTAGGTTTTCACCAATCAATCGCCGGAGTAGGCTCTCCATGCCCTCGATCACGTCATTTATCGCGATCGAACTGACCCCAGCCCTGCTCTGCCTCGCCAGCGCCAACAAGTGCTGGATCATGTCGGCCCCTTGCGCAGAGGCATTTCGGATTTCTTCAGCGTAGTGACGCAATTTCTTGGAATCTTCCAGGCCAGCAATCAGCAGTTCCGAGCAAAGCACGATGCCCGTAAGCAGATTGTTAAAGTCGTGGGCAACGCCGCTGATAAGCCTGCCGATCGTCTCCATCCGCTGGGCTTCTGAGACGTGTGGCCGCGCCGAATCCGTGCTGCCGGGATGGATTTTGGGTTGTGGTAGCGCACTCATGAGCCGAGTTCCAGCTTAGGAGCTTCTGGCGGTAGAGACCGTGACGGGCGAACACCTCGCACCGACCCAATCCAATAATTCAAAATGGAAACGCGGCATGCCCGTAATGGGCCTTTTTTCAATGAGAAGTGCCATTTCGGGCGACTGCCCTTGTCGCCCGGCACGATCAATCTAACGCTCACTTGCCAGACGGCAAACGGTGGAAAACACCGCCCCTACCTGTGCACTTTCGAATCACACACCGATCCGACTTCCGTCATCTCCGGCCGTCCGCTTGGCTTGCAGTATGTCTCGCCAGCCCTAATAATGAGAAAAGCCATGAGCAGTGAAAAAGTACTGATTGTTGAAGATGAGGAAAACGAGCGGACCGGGCTGGCAGAATTGGTTTCTGCCTGGGGATACCGGGCGGAGACGGCCTGCGATGGCGCTGAGGGCCTCGAGAAGGTAACCGACTGGTCGCCTACCATTGTTGTAACCGATCTAAAAATGCCGCGCATGAGCGGCCTGGAACTGCTCGAGCGCATTGCGAACGATAGCCGGACCATCGCGGTCATCGTTGTCACCGCGCAAGGCACGATTGATAGCGCCGTACAGGCAATGCGCATGGGCGCCTACGACTACATCACCAAACCGATCGACACAGACCGTCTTCGAACGATCCTGCAAAATGCCTCCGCCTTGCTTGGAACCAAAACCGAGCTCGAACTGACCCGCAAACGATTGCGCGATGCCGGCAGCTTGGGAAGCCTGGTCGGCTCATCTAAAAAAATGCAGGAAATTTTCCGGCTCATCGAGATGGTCGCGCCCAGCACAGCATCGGTTTTGATCACCGGTGCCAGCGGAACCGGCAAGGAACTGGTGGCACGCACCATTCATGAACTCAGTCCGCGTCGCACTAAGCCCTTTATTCCGATTAACTGCGCCGCAATTCCTGAGACTTTGATCGAAAGCGAAATCTTCGGCCACGAAAAGGGCGCGTTCACCGGAGCGCTAGAACGCCGGACTGGTTGCTTTGAGCTGGCCGAAGGTGGAACGTTGCTTCTCGACGAAATTGGCGAGATGCCGGTGGCCACACAAGCCAAACTTCTGCGCGTTCTGGAAGACCGCAAGTTGCGGCGCTTGGGAAGCAAAGTCGAAACCGAGGTGGACGTCCGTGTCCTGGCTTCCACCAATAAAGTACCTGATGAAGCCGTGACCAAGGGAGAGCTACGCAACGATCTCTACTATCGCCTCAATGTCTTCAATATCCAGATGCCTTCTTTGCGGGAGCACAAAGAAGACGTTCCCGAGTTGGTGGAATGCCTTTTAAAGGACATGAGCGCCAAACACGGCCGGAAGGCCGCCACGGTCAGCGAAGCCGTATTGCACCTTTTTCAAAACTATTCCTGGCCGGGAAATGTGCGGGAATTGCGTAATACATTGGAGCGAGCGGTGATTGTCTGTGAAGCTGCAGTGATTGAAACCCGGCACCTGCCGCCCGGCTTCGGTCAGCCTACCATCCGCACTTCGTCCGAGGATCCTGATGCCGTGCACCTCGGCGTCGGAACGACCGTTGAACAAGCGGAGAAGCTGCTGATCCTGAAAACCTTGGAGGCCACCAGCAACAATAAAACCAAGGCCGCCGACATCCTGGGCATAAGTCTCAAAACATTGCATAACAAATTGAAGGAGTACGGCAGCGCACAAGCCGACAAAGAAGAACAGCCGGTGTAAGACTTGGAACTCTATGTACTCCGTGCGCTCTGTTGTTTGTGGGGTTAATCGGAAATTGGCGATCGATGATCCGGAAATCGTACTGACCACCAATGCGTCGTAAAACCCAAATCGTGCTGGCCATCACTTTCATGGTGGCTGCTCTGGTTTCGTTTTTCTCTTACACGTATGTCTCCGAAATACTGCGGCAAGAGATTACCAATGCCGACGAAATCGCTGCCGAACTGACCTCCCAACTTGCGCGTTTGGCCAATAACGGGGTACCAGATTTGGCCAGCACGCGCGTGAACACCGATGATCCGAAAGCCGTCCGCCGCGACGTGGCCTACTATCTTTCGACCGACAACAACCTGAATGCCCAGCTCGAGTCGGTTGTGGGAGCGTTTCGCTACGTTTACGACGCCTCAATCGTCGATGCGAACGGCAAAGTCATCCTGCATACCAATCCTGAGCTCGTTGGTAAGCAGGTACCCGAACGTCCTGAATTTCAGACGCTGCAGAACGCACGTTTCCGGCGGCAGCTCCGCATGGTCTACAACCCACCGAATATTTATGAAGTTCGGATGCCTTTGCAGCTCAGTGGTGCAGCATTCGGCAGTGTGCGCCTGGGGATCAATACCGTCTTCATTCGAAGTGAGCTGACGCCTCGCTTGCGGCACGCAGTGATCTTTTCCGCAGTCGCTATGCTGCTTTCTCTGCTGCTGGCCGCCGTTCTCTCTCACATCGCCCTCGGTCCTTTGGAACGCCTCAGTCGAAGCATCGACCGGATCGGAACAGGTAGTACTGAAACCGTTGCTGAGCGTGATCCCAGCAATGACGAGTATGGATTGGTCAGCCTGAAGATCGCCAATCTCGGCCGGCAAATGCGCGATGCCAAGGAAATCTTCTCCGCATTGAAAGACAATGTCGATCAAGTGATGGCCAAGCTGCAAGACGGCCTCATGCTGTTCACCCGCGATGCCCGAGTGGTGCTGGTCAGTGCCTCGGTTGAACGATTCCTTGGGCGTCCACGAAGTGAGTTGCTCGGACGCACTGTCAAAGAGATCTTCTCGTCGGACTCAGCATTGGGATCGCTCATGCTTGATGCTTTTCGCCTGAAGCATGCAATCGACGAGGATGAGCTGGAAATTGCAAACGGTAAGCGCGTGCAAGTATCCCTCGACTTTATCCAGGAGCGTGGCACGCCCATCGGTGCCCTGCTTACGCTGCGCGATGTTGAATCAGTACGGCGGATTGAGGACGAGATTGAGTTGTCACGCCGCATGTCCGCGAGCGGCCGCATCACCCGTGGCGTTGCCCACGAGGTGAAAAATCCCCTGAATGCCATCGTCCTGCATTTGCAGCTTTTGCGGAGCAAACTCCAGGCGCCTGATCCGGATACCCGCCGTCACATCGATGTCATCGACAGCGAGTTGCATCGCCTCGATCGAGTAGTGCAGATCCTGGTGGACTTCACGCGCCCGCGTGACCTTCACGTGGAAGAAATCGATCTTCGCCGCTTGCTCGATGACGTGATTGACCTGGCGACCCCCGAAGCGGAGAAACACGGTGTCACGATCAGCACCGATTTCGCACCCGAAACACTGTTGGTGAAGGTTGATAGCGACTTCATGAAGCAAGCCATTCTGAACGTTGTTCTCAATGGGGTCCAGGCAATGCCGAATGGAGGAACTTTGGCGGTCACATCGAGCAGAGACGATGGCAACGTCATTACTGAGATCCGCGATCAGGGTGGCGGCATCCCTCCTGAAATTCAGGACAAGATTTTCGAGCTCTATTTCACAACCAAGAAAGACGGCAGCGGAATTGGCCTGGCACAGACTTATCAGGTGATGCAATGGCACTACGGCTCGGTAGATTTCAACTCGGTTGCGGGAAAAGGAACAACCTTCCGGCTGTGCCTCCCTGCCCCGGAATCAGCCGCTGAAATCGCCACCACCCGCGAGCAAAGCGCCGCCCCGCCGGTGGCGACGCCAGCAGATTAATCGGGGAATAGCCCCTAAGCAGGTAAAATGGACTTATGAGTCCAGAGGTTTCTGACCTTCTGAAACGGGCGCTCGCACTCCCCGCTGAAGAACGTGCTGCCTTGGCCAATACTTTACTGGACAGTCTTGAAGCAAGCGACCCGTCTGTTGAAGCGGCATGGAATGAAGAAGTAGCAAGACGTATTGCCGACCTGAAGTCCGGCAGGGCAGTAACTGTCGCTTGGGAACAACTGCACCGCGAGCTGCTTGCCATGGAGAATGAAAGCTAAAGTCGAGTTTCACCAAGGTGCGGCCGCAGACGTCAAGAATGCAGTTAGATGGTATCGGGAACGTAGTCCCAAGGCGGCCTTGCATTTTGTTGAGGAATTAGCGCGAGCCACCGCCGCCATTCGCGAGGCACCGGAACGCTGGCCTCGCGGCAGAAACAATACCAGACGATTTCCGCTTTGGCGTTTTCCTTTTTCGATCATCTACTCCGAACGAGAACTCTCAATTACTATTTGGGCTGTTGCTCACACCAGTAGGCGACCAGAGTATTGGATGTCCCGCCTGTAGCCCAGGATCTCGCCTCAGCACGCTACTCGTTCACATCCTTCTCCGGCACGTCCTCCGCCCCCGGCATGACCTTCTTCAGCGGAGCTTTCCGTTGCTCTTCTAGTTCGGGATGCGGCAACGGCTTGCGCGGAAGCATCTGGTCGCGCATCGCAGCGTTGTAGACGAAGATGGCCTCGACCGTCGCGGCCTGTGCCAGATCATCCGCCTGCAGCCGCTCGTAAACATCCATGTTGGAGTGGTGCGTACGGCTATCATAGTCAAGCGGATCCTGGATAAACTGAAATCCTGGAATGCCCACCGCATCGAACGACTCGTGATCCGTACCGCCTGTATTCCGCATCGTCACGGTGCTGACGCCTAAGTCCCTTAGTGGTTCGATCCACTGGACAAAAATGGGCGCAATTGCGGCATTCTCCTGCAAATACACGCCGCGAATTTTTCCGCTACCGTTATCCACGTTGAAATACCCGGAAATCTTCTGCTGATCCGGCTTAAGCTGAACCGGGCCGCCGGGTTTGCGCAGCCACTCCGGAAGCTTCAGTTGATCGGGTTCGGTGGAAAGCGGGACAAAACCAAAATGCTCCTTCACGTATCCCTGCGAGCCAAACAGTCCTTGCTCTTCGCCGGTCCATAAACCAATACGAATCGTGCGCCGAGGTTTGACTTGCAGTGCATTCAAAATCCGCATGACCTCCAGGGCGACTACACTTCCTGCGCCGTTATCCGTCGCACCGGTGCCCGATGCCCAGGAGTCCAGGTGTCCCCCGACCATCACCAGCTCATCTTTCAACTTCGGGTCGGCACCCGGAATTTCGGCGATGGTATCGAAAGCGTGCTCGTGGTCGCCGGTGAATTTCGTCTCCACATTCATCTCGACATTCACCGGAACATGCGCTTTAACCAGGCGATACACACGTCCATAATTCTCGATGGCCATGACCACCACGGGGACGGGAAGCGTGTTTTCCCGCTTGTAGACGGACTCGCCAAGCCCATGGCTGTCGTCGAAGATCGTTCCTCCGGACCCGCCAGAATTTCGCCCATCGCGGCTGGGAAGAATTGCCGCCAGCACGTGCTCGCTCGACAGTAAATCCCAGATCTTCTTCTGCAGTTCCATTCTCTTGACGAATTCTTTCTTGTACTCAGCGTACTCATCGTGCTCGGAAACTGGATACTCGGCTTCGTCCGCAAGATCCTTATCGTCCAACCGCCTGAAAAGTGGCTTGTCTACTGGTTTGACCTCCCGCATTGGGCCGAGTAGAACAATTTTCCCGGCGAGCTTGCCTTTGTATTTGTCGATGTCTTCGTCCTTCTTGATTTCAAGCGAAACCGCGGGAGCACTCACTGCGCCTTTGGTCGCAGGCGACCACGGAGCGGCTTGCGCCATGAAAACCGCGGTATCAGGCGAAGTCATCCGTACCCACGTATTGAGCTGTTGCCAGCCCATCCCGAATTCTCCCCAATCTTCCAGATGAGCATTGCTGCAGCCCATGCCTGCCAGCTGATCGCGAGTCCATTCATTCGCCCGCTTCACATTGGGCGACCCGGTGAGGCGCGCTCCAATGCCATCCATCAATGCCGAGGCATACTCCATCACGTGCGAGTGCCGCAGTCCCTCATCGCGGATTTTCTGATACATCGTGAGGTCGAGATTTTCTTTGCCTGGTTGTGGCAGCTCGTATGACGGCTTGGCACCTTCAGAAGGGCTTGCACTGGTTTTCTTCTGCGCGGCGGAAATGGAAAAACAGATGGCGAGAACAGTCGAGATTACGAATCCTTTTCTGATCATCAAGTTTTGCCTTTAAAAAAGAAACAGGGCAGAGTATCAGAAAGTTGCTACGGTCAACAAATAGGCTGGATCTGGACCAGTGCCGGCTTGCGACCTGAGTGCGCGCTCATCATATTGGCACTCGGAATTCCGGTGCGCTGAAATGATTTTTCACAATCGGCTGACGAGGGCCCACGCATATTGCCTTCCATGTAGGCTAGACCCGGGCAGCGGGTACAGGTTCCGACGTGAGCGCATGAGGAACAGACCGTCAGGTCGCGGGCGCGAATGGAACGAACTTCCCTGAATTGCGTGGAATTCCGCCAGATATCCCCGAAGCTTTCCTTCCGCACATTCCCGCATGGCAGCGGGAACTGCACGCACGGAAAAACGTCCCCATAGGGCGAGATGTAGCAAGCCGTATGTCCGGCGCTGCACGGATAACCGTCCATGATGTCGTCGCCGGGCGGCCCCGGTGGCGCGCAGAATTCCTCTGCATCACCCACTAGCGAATGATCATGAAAAACTTCCTGCAGATCAGACCCATCAATACGCAGGTCCAGAAGCGAGGTGTCGCCGTCCATCTTCGGGGTGATCGTCGGGTCAATCGTGTAGGGCACGTCCAGTTCACGAGCCAACGCCATGACGCCCGTGTAATCCTGCACGTTGCCGACCATGAGCACATTGGCAATCACCACTTTCAAACCCTGAGTTTTTAGAAAACGGATCGCCTCGATGGTCCGTTTATGCGATCCAGGCAGTTTTGTAATTGCATCGTGAACCTCGGCCTGATGAGAGTAGACGCTTATCTGTATCTGCTCGACACCCAGTTCGCGCAGCCTCTTGGCTTCCTCTTCACGGATCATTACTCCATTTGTCTTTATCTTCACATTGAAGAGCAAGCGTCGCGCGTGAGTGACGATTTCCAAGAAATCACGGCGCATGAGAACTTCCCCGCCACTGAGGGTCAGAAAAAGCACCCCCGCGTCCGCGAGTTGTTTCAACAAGCTCTTGATTTCGGCTGTCGTCATCTCACCGTGGTCTTCATGATCCAGGTAGCAATGAACGCAGCGTTCATTACAGCGGTAGGTCACATCAAGATGAACGCTGAGCGGAACTCCCAAAGCCAGCGCCTTCTGGTTGACCTCGAAAAGAAGGCTCATGCGGCTGAGCCCGGCAGAGGAGACGCACTCGAAATGGGCTCGTCAGCAATGAGCAAAATGCCGTGGTTGGCAAGCTCTTTAACAAACTGCTCGGCGTCACTGTGAGCTTCCTGCTCGGCAACCTCGAATTCCGAGCAGATGCGTCGGGTGATCTCGGACATTCGGGTTTGCCCATCAGCGGCTTGCCAGATCAGGGTGCCAGTTTCGTTTAATGCGAAGAAGGTTGAGTCGACTGCCGACATAATCATCATCTGTCCGCCAATCAGGCGCGCGGCAATCGCTGAACTCCTCGCAATGTAACTGTCAGGAATAAGACCTCCCGTTCAACCTATTATGTTCCACACCCTCTCATCTGGAAAGAATGTAAGGCGACACACGGGAACCTGGTTTACAAACTCGCACGCCGTATTGAAAACGCGGCTTACGAGTTGATGATCCCGGGCAAAGAACAATACATTCCTCAGGATTGACCCGACCGCTTCGGTGTCATGTACATCCTCGATGCAATTCTGCGGCCCCTTGTTCAACAAAAATACGGCCTTAACCGGGGCAGAAATATTTTCGCCCGCTCGTCCTAGCTCCCCGGCAAACGGCGTCCCATATGCGAAATATCTTCCGTTTTTCCGGACTACATAGGAAATCTCATCGGTAAGCAGCGCTGTGTCAGGCGGAGCGAGACGCGAGATAGTCGTCTTCCCTGCTCCGGAAAGTCCAGCAAATAGAAATGCACTGCCGTTGCGAATCGCGCTGGCCGCGTGCAGCAAGAAGCCACCCCGATCCGCAAGGAGCAGGCTATGAATGATTCGCAATACGGAATCGATTGCATATGGGCTCGACGGCTGGTGAACAGAACCGCAGCCATCCTCCGCGTTCCAGCAGGCGCGAAAGTCCCCACGCCTCATGGACCAGTGCTTGCCGTCCACGCTGACTTCGAGGTCCTCGTCAAGATCGACGGCAACGCCGCCTTCTACCAAGTCGATCTCCAACTCATGCTGCTGTCGTCTACCGTCGTTGATGAAGCCGCTGTAACGCTCACGAACCAGGCGGTTGAACTCGGAACTTCCAGTCCGCAGAGTAATGGCGGTCTCGCCGATTTCAATTGTCACAAGATAATTCCGAGCCGTGGCCACCGCGATCATGAGGCAAGATTTTGAGGTCTAGGTTGAGGGTTGCTGTTTCGCCGCGCGCGATGGATCCAAACTGAACGAAAACGTAGGGCGGTGCGACAGATGATCGAGAAACTCAGGAACCAGGCAACCCCGCGAGCCATAGGTGGCAGTTGTCTTTGAGGAAAAATCACTCGCTGACCACGCCGAATTTCTGAAACTCTGCCCAATATCTCTTCGGGGCTGATTGGCGGATCATCTTGCGGCATGGCATCGCCACGCGTAATCCAATGCGATTCGTCTTTGCTCAACAGCCGGTGTACTCGAAGGCCATCTGGCGTTTCAACGGCCACCAGTTCACTACAGACTAGCTTGTCCTGTGGAATCGCTTCGATTACCAGAACATCACCGGGCCAGATCGTAGGAAGCATGCTGGTGCCGAACGCTTTGATTTTCACCGTGCCAGTCGAGTACAAGATGCCCGAAACCAGCTGTAACTTTTGGGTATGGTCGGCGGTTTCACTCGTCGTGGGGAGGAGTTCCTGCATTCATCGAGAGTTTATAAGAACCGAACTCCCGGGAGAATTGCGATTGTTTGTTCCCACCGGCCCGAGGACTATAGCTTTATGCTCGTCCACTATTCTGTATTGGCTCGGCAGCAGTATGCAGGCCACATTCGGTTTTTGCGAAACCGGGCCAACGCCCTGCTCGAGCATCCTCACCTGCTGTGATCGCGCGGGTGCAATGCATGCACCCGATGCTCGGGTAATTTTGGTCATGCAGAGCGTTGTAAGGAACCTTGTGCTCGTGGATGTAGTTCCAAACCTGCTTTGTAGTCCAGCCCACAATAGGATTGATCTTGATCAACCCAAACTTTGCGTCCCACTCAAGTTTCTGCGCTCTTGCCCGGGTTGAGGTCTGATCGCGGCGGATGCTCGTTATCCAGGCGCGCAATTCCATCAGCTTTCTTCGCAGTGGCTCGACTTTGCGCAGTTCGCAGCACCGGTCCGGGTTGCGAGCCCATAACTCTGGCCCATGCAGCTTTTCTTGTTCCTCTGGAGAATGCAATGAGTAGACTCGTTCAATTTTTATCCGGTACCTCTGTTCGATCCGGTCCATCAGATCGAAAGTTTCTGGGAACAGAAATTCGGTATCGACCGTGAACACGCGGAAATCGGCCCGCAACCTTGAAGCCATATCGATCAGCACCATTCCTTCCACTCCAAACGCAGAAGAAATCGCGATCTCGGAACGGAACCTTTTGAATCCCCAGCTCAGCACCTGTTGCGGCGTCCACGTTTCTGCCAGGAATTGAATGCTTGCCAGCTCGTGAGTCACGCGACCTCCCCATCTGCAACTCGTTCAATCAATCCCGGAATCGCGCTTGCTAGCGCGGCTGCAGAGATCCCTTTAGTAGAGAAATGCCTATCTTGGGATATTGGAGCCAGCCTCACGACTTCCCCCACGATTAAAAGGGCGGGAGCGGGAAAGTGTTGTCCATCCGCAAGCATGCCCAGGTTGGCGACTGCAATTTGCTGATCACGCCTTGAGGCTGCTGAAATCACCGCGCATGGGGTTGCTTCGGCGAGCCCTGCTTCCATCAGCCGCCGTGTAAGCGCACGATAGTCATTTCCTGGCATGTAAACCGCTAGTGTGGCGCGACTCGCGACCAATTTTTCCCAGTCCACAGAATCGCGCCCTTCGGCTGCTTGCCCTGTGAGCAAAACCAGCGCGTGCGAGACATCGCGGTGTGTTAGCGGGATCTGTGCGGCCGCTGCTGCTCCCAAAACAGCCGTAACTCCCGGCACGATTTCGAATTCAACGCCAGCTTTCCGCAGGGCCTCGCTCTCTTCGCCACCCCGGCCGAAGATGAGCGGGTCGCCGCTTTTGAGCCGCACTACATTCAGCCCCGATTCTGCAAGAGCAATCAACAGGAAGTTAATCTCGGCCTGGCTGATTTTTTTCTGCCCACATCGTTTTCCCACGTTGTGCATCTGAGCATTGCGCGAAACTAGAGCCAAGATCTCTTCCGATACCAAATCGTCATACAACACAACTTCCGCACTTTTGAGCAGACGAACCGTCTTTACGGTCAAAAGATCCGGATCGCCCGGGCCTGCTCCGACCAGATAAACTTTCCCTTTCATGCTGCTTCTCCTTGTGATCCCAGCGTGCGCTTAGCCGCACGCATTGCTTCGAAAGCCTCTCGACTGGCAAGCGATTGCAGTAGCGCTTTTTTCTGGTCAGCTTCAAGATCGCTGTCCAGGATCTCGCGCCGCGTCCTGCCAAGCTCCGCGACCCACTCGCCGTAACCTGGCCCAAAATGCCGCTCCAATTGCTGCCTGATTTTTTGGGCCAACGACGGACTCTGGCCTGCGGTCGATACTGCAATCTGTAAATCGCCTCGGCGGACAACCGAGGGATAAAAGAAATCGCACAGGTTCGGAACATCGACAACGTTACACAAAACACCCCGCGCGTTTGCTTCCCGGAAAACAAGTTCATTAACTGATGCTGAAGAAGTAGCCACGACCACCAAAAAGGCTCCGTCAAGGTCTGATGACGCAAAGGCGCGTTGCTCAAACGTAATTGCACCCGACCGGGCCCAATCTCGGATGCGCTCCGTGGCCCGGGTAGCCACCACTCGAATCGTGGCCCCGGTGTCCAACAATCCTTCAACCTTACCTTCGGCCACGGTTCCTGCGCCGACGACCAGAGCCATACGTCCCGCCAGCTTCACAAACATCGGAAACATCGTCTCCATAATTAACCTTCCAGTCCATGCGGCACCGGCCCCGGCGGCACATCGCGAATTACAGCCTCGACGGGCTGCCCGGCCAGAAAACCGCGCAATTGCTCATCGTTGTGACGCGCAAAAAACTGCCGCAGATTTTCACCAGAGTGGCGCCCGGCCAAATAGCTACTCAGCAGCCGCTCAATCGCGTCAGGCACGTCCGCTGCCGCGCAGCGGTATCCGATCGCACGCGCGATCGTCTGGTTTCGCCCAACTGCCCCGCCCAAACAAAAGTAGTAGGCATCCATCATGCGGCCATCCACCTTCAGCTTCTTCCCTTCGATTCCAATGTCCGCAATCCAATGCTGTCCGCAACTGTTCGGGCATCCGGTCACATGCAACTTCAGGTCCTGATCAAATTCTGGCAACCGTTCCTCAAGTTCCTGCACCAGCCATCGCGAAAAGCTTTTGGTTTCCGTAATCGCCAGCTTGCAGAATTCCGTACCGCTGCAGGCAATCGCGCCACGCCAGAACGGAGACGCGTTTACGTGTAGTCCAACTGCATCCAGCTCCTTCGCCAATATTTCCGTATTCCGATGAGGCACATTGACGATCAGCAGGTTCTGCATGTTTGTGGTTCGCAACTCCCCATTCGCGAATCGGTCAGCAAGATCTGCGGCAGCCTGCATTTGCTCGGGATAAATTCTTCCTCGTAACACAGCAGCGCCTACATAGCAGTAGTCGAGCTGTTTTTGCTGATGGATTCCTGCATGATCTCGATAGACGTCCTTAGGTGCGTGTTCTTCAGCCGCTGGCTCCAGAGCAAATCCGATTCGGTCTTGTAGTTCGCGGAGGAAATCGTCCGCAGCCCAGCCGTGCCGCAAGAACAGAAACTTCAGCCGCGCCCTTTCGCGGTGTTCCCGGAGCTGGCTTGAATCACGGAAAATCTCCGCAATTCCTCGCACCACCGGCAACACCTGACTCCATTTCACAAACGCGTTCAGGCGAGTCGCCAGAAACGGTTCCGCAGAAAGGCCGCCGCCAACCCGTACCGAAAACCCAACTTCCTCTTTTCCACCAAGTATTTTTCGTACTGCTGTCATCCCAACGTCATTGATTTCCGGATACGAGCACCACCCTGCGCACCCGTTAATCGAAATTTTGAATTTTCGGGGCAAGTTGTAGAACTCGGGGTTGCCCGCGAGCATTCG
>JAFAGX010000637.1 GCA_019237515.1 Acidobacteriaceae bacterium | reverse complement strand
TCAGGTACCACGCGAAATTGAGTACGGTTTAGCTTTCTATCGAGACCAGAAGATTCAGCAATACCGGTTGCGCGAAATTCCTTCAGGGGCGCACCTGCTAATTGCTCCGGAAGGAAGTCAGGTCGACGTAGCCAAGCAATTGCCGGGTCGTCGTGTTTCTTACCTTGGCAGTTATGCTCCCCAGGGGCTGGACTACTACTGGGTGGCAGCGAGTACTCAGCATCCAGCACTCAGCACCCAACCATCACAATAGGCTTTGTTGTGCCCTCCCGCTTCCAGGCAAGTCCTTGCCTGTGATTTTCATTTACTGGATGCTGATGGCTGAATGCTGAGAGCTGGTTGTTGCCGGTTCATATTCTCGCGGTTTGCCTCGGGCCATCAAAGCAACTACACTCCCTTTTGCGTCTCAACAGGAGGGCGCAATGGCTGCTGTCGCCCTGCGGGAGCCCCGGGTGGAGATTCTCGATCTCAGGCATTTCTCGTCCGTAGATCTGCGTCCCTTGCTTGAATCCGAAATCGAGGTGTGGTCTCGCCTGCTTTCTTGGGACTACACCGGGTCAGCGGACATGATCCTGCGCTATGTGGATGCCAAAATCTTGCCGGGGTATGCTGCCATCGACCGCGGGCGCGTCTTTGGCTATGCGTTTTTTGTGTATGAAGGGAACAAAGGAGTCATCGGCGACCTGTTTGTAGCTAACGGGCGGCAACCGGGTAGTGTGAACGAGGTCGAATCCCGTTTGGTGATGCACGTCATCGAGACTCTGCAACAATCGCCTGGCATCCATCGGGTTGAAGCCCAATTATTGCTGCATGAGGCAAAGGCGGTGGCGCAGCCGTTCATCGAGCAAGGGTTCAGCCGGCATCCTCGGCTTTTCATGGTGCAATCACTGGCGAAGGCTGCGCCCACTCCCGCACAAGCGGAATTTGAAATACGCCGCTGGTCGGAGCAGGACTACCAAACTGCCGCTGCGATCATCACGAACGCCTATCGCGGCCACGTGGATTCCGAGATTAACGATCAATATCGGACACTCAGCGGGTCCCTGCGATTCCTTAATAACATCGTGCGGTTTCCTGGCTGTGGCACCTTTGATCCGGAGTCATCGTTTGTAGCTGTGCACAAGCCTTCTCGGGCAGTGGTCGGGCTCATTTTATGTTCGCGCGTGCGCCATGACGTCGGGCACGTCACGCAGGTTTGCGTTCTGCCTGAGTACCGTACATTGCGAATCGGAGAGAGTTTGATGGCCTGTACCGGTGCCAATCTTCGCCAAAGAAAATTCTCTCTGCTCTCATTGACAGTGACCGAGGCCAACCACCGCGCCGTTGATCTTTATCTTCGGCTGGGTTTTGAAACGAAGCGGGTGTTCGACGCATTTGTGTGGGAAGGGTAGCAATCAGTGGCCATTGGCATTTGGCACTTATCATCTGGTTCAAAAGCCGGAAGGTGTTTGGGACGGCCCGAAATTATGGTTCTCGCTAACTGCCAAGCGCCAAATGCTAATTGCGCGTCAGCGTCTCAGGATCCACATCACCCAACCTGCAAGAAGTACTCCTCCGGCAAACATCGCGAAGCAGTACAAGCCATAGCGGATCTGGTCGCGAGAGGTGTTGCGCTGGGTGATGCCGAATACAACGGAAGCGAACACGGCGAACAATAAGGCAGAACTGAAATGGGAGAGCGCCAAGGTCACGGCTTTTTTCCAATCGCGATGTGATAAGCGTCCGCAACACTGATGAAATTCAGCAGGCCGGCAACGATGAGATATTTGGTTCCGTAATCCGCCGTTGCGTGCGAAATGATGCTCTGCCCCCAACTCATGGCTTGGCTCAAAATGTATAGACCGCCTGCACCGAAGTCGCCGACAAAGCCCAAAATATCGAGAATGTCCCCGCCATTAGGCTGATAGACATGACCCTGCATCAAGAGGCCAAGCACAAACATGATGACGATCGAAAACATCAGCAAAAATCCGCGAATCCAGCGCTTTTGAATCAAGTGCCCGGCCCCAGGAATGAGCCAGCCGATTGCCGGCGCGATCACCGACATCATGGTGATCGTCTGTTCGGGTGTTTTGCTCGCCGCCGCGACCGCGTTATCTTTGGTGGTGGATGAATTCGCCATTCAGATGATCACAAGCTCTCTTTGGATTTTACCTGTAACCTCGGCGCTATGGGGGCGCACCAGGACGTTGACCTCGCTGCGCACGCCGAATTCCGGCAAATAAATACCGGGCTCAATCGAAAAACAGGAATTAGGCAGGATTCGGCGCTCGTCGTGAATTTCGAGATCATCCATGTTGGCGCCGTTCGCATGCACCTCAGAGCCGATGGAGTGTCCCGTACGATGAATAAAGTAATCGCCGAACCCAGCTTGCTTGATCTGCTCGCGAACCACGCGGTCGACTTCCCATCCCGCGATCGCGGTCCCGGCTGAAATGGCTTCCTGAACTTTTTTGACGCCGGAATCCCGCGCATTGCGTACGACCGTGAAAATTTCATTCATGCGCGCGGATGGAGTGCGGCCCACAAATCCGGTCCATGTAATGTCGTAGTACATGGCCTCGGGTGTGTTCTGCTTAGCCCAGATATCGAGAAGAACGAAATCGCCTTCTTGGATCGGGGACGATTTTTCTGACCTCGGTTCGTAATGCGGATTTCCGCTGTTACGATTTACTGCAACCACCGGAGGATCGTCAGTAACCAGGTTTTCGCGCTGGAATGCCTCCAGAATCCACTGCTGCATCTGGTATTCATTTGTGCCGCCATTGCGCACTCGCCTGCCGATCTCCTGAAAAGCCGCTGCGGTAATGGCATCAATCTTGTCGCGCGCCTCGAAATGGGTCTTGATCTGCTTGTCAGTTAACGTTGCCTCGAATTGCGCGACGAGATCGCCTGAACTGATGATGTTTTTGCCGAGGCCACGCACCAGTTCCACCGTGCCAGCGTCGACCATAGAGACATAGAAGATCAAATTGTTGGGCGAATATTGCATGGCGATGTCGCGATAGGGTGCGAGCATCCGTTTGATCTGATCGAAGAGTTCCTGCCACGCCGAATACTGCAATTTCTCACCGGGAAGGGAATCCAGATGGCCGGCTTCGATTTTATGAACTAACTTCAGCGGTTCGCCTTGGGCGGGGATCAGGTAATACCAGCGCCTCGTGACCATCTGCCCATTTGGCAGCCCAAGCACACGATAGGCAATGGGGTCGCGATGGTGATGATCATAGAAAAGCCAGGCGTCGATGTTGCGCTCGCGCAGAGCCGATTGAATGGCAGGTAAATTCATGCGTGAACTTCTATTCTAAACAAGAGCGAGGATTTGGGCGAATTGCACGAAGTCGTGGCGGTCACGCTAAAACTCTTAGTTGAGTGGCCGGCGGCAGTGTCTCGCATGCCGTTCGCAGCACCAGTCGTGGCGCACGGTTGCGGATGGACAAAAGATAAGGAATCGTCCGGCTGGGATTCGCCTTAGCTGTTTCGCGCAGCAGCCAGCCCAGACCCTTTTGCACCATATCATCGTCATCCAATAAAAGGGCGTTCGATAGCCGTTTGATCTCGGCCAAAAACATCTTCCGGCGCGTGCCCTGAATTAACGCGACGCAGGCGGCACGACGATGCCATCGATCGCGCGACTTCGCCCAGCGGAACACGCACTTCGCTCGCGCTGGTTTCATGACAATCATGGGTGCGATCAGGTAATGGACCAGACCGTCGTGATCCGCCCAGTTGCTGATGCGCGACAACCAGGACTCGAATAATCGGAATTCGGGATCATCAAGCTGAGTGACAACCTTCTCCAGCATTAGGACGGTGAAGGTTTTTTCTTCCAAACACTGGCCATTGAAAAGCTGATCGCCCACCTTGAGAAGGAAAGGCAGGCCAAGCTCTTTGACAATGGTTCGCCGAAAGCGGACGGCAACTTTACGAAGTTCTCCGGTGTACCAGCCCCGAGATTTAATTTCTTCCTTGAAGAACCTCTGCACCTCTTCCGCGTGGGGAGCGGAGCCGCCGTCTTTGAGCACACGGCGGATATGAGCGGCGATATAGGTGGGCTTGATTCGGCGCCTGGGCATGCGAGCTTTACTTGTCGGATGACACGAGACTCTCGAGAGTCGTTTTTACCAGCTCCATGGAGACCTCCGCCACGCGAATGACCTTCCGGCGGCTGGTCTGGCCGGAAACAATGGTAATGGAAGAGCGTGGCAGGTGCAGAAGGTCTGAAAAGAATTCGACGCAAGCTTGATTTGCCCGGCCATCAACAGGGGGAGCGGTTAAGGCCAGTTTGAGCGCGTCTCCAACAACACCGATGAGTGCGTTTTTCTTCGCTCGCGGCTGGATCTTGACCGCAATGGTGACGCCCGCGGGTGTTTCGTGCAGAGGAATCATGCGGAAAACAAAAGCTTGTAGATTTTTTCCTTTGATCCTCTGTGACCTCGATGATTCTCTCTCACCACAGAGAACACAGGGGAACATTCTTGCATTTACTTCTGTATTTGCGGTCTCTCTCCAAAAATTGCCGTCCCCAGTCGCACGCACGTCGATCCCTCTTCGATGGCGACTTCAAAGTCGTGCGACATGCCCATCGAGAGCACGTCCATACTGATGCCTGGAACCCCGCGTAGCGCAATATCGTCACGCAGCAGGCGAAGCTTGCGGAAGTATGGCCGAGCCTGTTCTGGATTTTCGGTGAATGGCGGAACAGTCATCAATCCTCGAATCTCGAGATGCTTCAGGTCGGCCGCCGATTGCAGCAGTTCTTCCAGTTCTCTGGATTGCGGCTGCATTCCACTTTTTGCGGATTCGCCTCCAATATTGATCTCGATCAGGACTGGGAGCTGCTTCCCCAGTTGTTGGGCGGCTGCATCCAGCTTCTGACCAAGGCGAAGGGACTCCACGGAATCGATGGCGGCGAACAGTTCCGCTGCCTTTGCGGCTTTATTGGATTGCAGGTGGCCGATCATGTGCCATTCGGCACCGCGCAGATCGCGTAATTGCTCAGCCTTGCCGGCGAATTCCTGAACGCGATTCTCGCCAAACAGTCGAAGGCCGGCCTCATACGCATCGCGGATGGATTCCGGCGGAAAAGTCTTTGTTACTGCCATTAAGGCAATTTCCGCCGGATTGCGCTTTGCCCGATTTGCGGCGGCGGCTATGCGTTCGCGAATTCGCGATATGTTTTCGCCTATGCTCATCGAGAACGACTTGAAAACGGAGCTCAGATTCTGCCGAGCTTGGCTCGGTCGGACAGGCAAGGGCGCCTGTCCTCACGTGAATTTCGCTAAAACGCGATCACATGATT
>JAFAGX010000246.1 GCA_019237515.1 Acidobacteriaceae bacterium | reverse complement strand
GTTCGGGCAAGTTCGAGGGCGGCATGGGTAGTGAATACGCCTTCGGCAACCATTCCGCGCATGTCAGAGATGATATCGGGGAGCTTCCGGCCGCGCCCGAGTTCGACTCCCACGCTGCGGTTGCGCGAAAGGCCCCCGGTGCAGGTGAGCACAAGGTCTCCTAGTCCGGCGAGACCAGCCATTGTTTCCTGTCGCCCGCCGCAAGCGACTACCAGGCGGGTAATCTCGGCTAACCCCCGCGTGATCAGTGCGGCCACAGAGTTATGGCCAAGGCCTATACCGTCGCAGATACCAGCAGCGATCGCGATGATGTTCTTCAGTGCGCCCCCAAGTTCGACCCCTGTGACGTCGCTGTTTGTATACACGCGAAATCGCGGATCACCGAATTCCCGTTGCACTGCTTCTGCAAGCTCCGCATCGGCAGAGGCAATTGTGATCGCAGTAGGATCGCCGCGTGCAACTTCTTTCGCGAAACTTGGCCCGCTGAGTGCTCCGATGCGTGGTCGCCAATTGCCTTCAGAAGCAATGACCGAGCAAATCACTTCTGTCATGCGCAACAGGGTGCCCTCCTCTAATCCCTTGGTTGCACTCACAAAGAGCATTTCCGGCCTGAGGTGCGATCTTGTCTTCTGAAACAGGTGTCGACAATGCTGAGACGGCATTACGCTGACCACGATGTCTGCGCCATTCAAGGCTTCTTTGAGTTCATTCGTCGCAGAGACACCTTCCGGGATTGTGTGTCCCGGAAGATAGACTGAGTTCACTTTGCGAGATGAGATGCAGGCTTGCACCTCTTTTTCGTGAGCCCATAGTCGAATTCGATGGATGCCGCTGCGGCCCAAAGCAATCGAAAGAGCCGTTCCCCACGCTCCCGCGCCGATGATCGCAATCCGGCTCATCCTCGACTCCAATGGAATCGAGGTTCCGTATGCCCCAGCAAACGACGGATGTTCGCGTGATGTTTAGCAATGATCAACAGCGAAGAAGCCGCAAGAAGACCAAACATCTGTGGAGGCATGGCGTACTGGTTTAGCATCCACGCAATCAGCGGGAAGAGTGCCACCGTCAGGATAGAAGCGAGAGAAACATAACGGAAAACGAAGAAGATCGCGAGGAATATTCCAATCATTACCAGTACGATCTTCGGGACTAGAATCACAAACGACCCCAGCCCTGTAGCGACGCCTTTGCCACCTCGAAAACCAAGCCACAACGGAAAGACGTGACCGGCAATCGCCATAAAACCCGCCAAGGCTGCGAGCACAATGTTTCCAGGGAACAGCACCTGAGTTAGGACCACGGCAGCAATGCCTTTGAATGCGTCCAAAATCAGAGTGATCGCGCCTAGCACTGGCGACGTTCGGGCAACGTTTGTCGCTCCAATATTGCCGCTTCCCGTCGTACGGATATCCTTGCGGTGAAAGGCCCGAACGAGAAGGTATCCGAATGGGATTGATCCAAGCAGATAGCTGTAAACGGCCGTGAGTACAACGTCTCTCATGACTTAGGGTGTGGAGAAGGGCTGAGCGGGAAATTCGCTATCTTGCTGTACACGGAACCTCCTCGCATGAGTTTGCTCTCGTATAGGAAAAATTCGTGCGCCGTCATGCTACCAAACTCAGGAACAGCCATGGCTGACAATTTGTTTTGTAGGACGGCAAAGTTCCTGTTAACACCGTCTTCTTTGCGCCACCCAGGGGCGCCGGAACGTCCGCCCGCTCGGGCGAGCGTGAGATGCGGGCTAAAGACGTGCTCTTCTTTGGGTATTCCCAGCGAACCGGTAATGTCGTCTATTCTGCTGGCTAGAGCAGCCAGCGGCGGACCCGATTCGATTCCGATCCAGAAAACTCTTGCCGATTTCGCATTTGGGAAGAAGCCGTAGTTGCGAAAACCAATCTCGAAAATCTCAGACTGAGCCCGCGACAGTGCAGCCTTAATCTGATCCACGGCTTGCAATGGCTTTTCGCCGATGAACTTCAGTGTCACGTGCAGCGATTCAGGGCGGACCCAGCGCGCATCCGGTGCAAACGCGCGCACGGTGTCCATGAAGCGCTGAATGCGCTCTCGAATCACATCGTCGATGTCGAGCGCGATAAAAATTCGCATCTGTAGCACTTGGCAATTGGAGATCGGCACTTGGCACTTAGACCCCAGTTAACGGCAGAGTGAGTCGCTGAATGCTGAGTCGTCGGTGGTTTTCACATCAATCTTCTTCTTACCATGTCCAATGCCTGCTGGCTGGCAAACCAGCGAATGCGCTTGCGATCTCCAGGAAATTTCCGTTCGATCACTTCGGTTCCATTTCCGCTCGCCAAGCCATGAAACACCAATCCCACGGGCTTCGCCTCGGTTCCGCCAGTCGGGCCAGCCACACCGGTGACTCCGATCCCGTAGGTTGCGCCACAGCGTTCGCGAATTCCTTCCGCCAGAGCCGCAGCCACTTCGCGGCTTACCGCGCCATGTTTTCTGATCAGCTCCGGTGGCACGCCCGCCAGTGCCGT
>JAFAGX010000562.1 GCA_019237515.1 Acidobacteriaceae bacterium | reverse complement strand
GAAGCCGCTAAAGCGATGTTGCCAGCCGGAAGGCTGAATAATCGTCAGGTCAGTGCTTCCCAGAAAATTGTTCAACTGCTTGTGTTCGCTGGGATCGGGGGATTCCAAGGCTTGTCCGTTGAAGTCCCACTCGCCAGGCAAACCCGTAAAGCTGTTGGAGTGACGGAATCGCGAGCGCAGAGTAATTTCATTCGTAAGCGCAAAGCCCACGTTCGCACCTTGCAGCGAGTTGGAGTAGGCATCGTTTATGCCTTGACCCTGCGTGTTGAACTGATCGCCGAAGAAGTTGTAATCGAAGCGGCCGTGAGCGCCGGCGAGCGAGGCATAGCCGTTTGCGGTGCCGAAATTCCCACCGTCTGCGCCGAAACGGAGTTCGGGAATTGGCGTGCTCCCGTTGCGCGTCCAAATTTGTACGACACTCGTCATCGCGTCGGAGCCGTAGAAGGTGCTCTGTGACCCGCGCAGAAATTCCAAATGATCGGCATCGTTCAGGGGTAGATTGCCGAAATCAAATGTTCCCCCTGGTTCGTTGATAGTCACGCCGTCCACGATGACTTTGTTGTAAGTGGAATCGCCGCCGCGGACAAACAGGGAAGCAAGGCCGCCACGCTGACCTGCAGTATTCACGATTGCGCCCGGCAGAAATCGCAGAGCGTCATTGGCAGCCGCGGGCTGCATAGTCCGTAGCTCCTCGCCACTCAGCGGTTCCACCTGCGATCCTGCGAGTTCTCCGGGAACTGGGTATCGGGTCGCAGTGACTACAACCGTCTCGGCTGCGGGAGCGAGTTTCAGCCTTACAGTGACCAGTTCCGTAACAGACTGCACATCCAACTCGTGGGAAGCAAATCCTTTTGCGAGGACCCGGACGCGATAAGGTTCGGATGTCAAGTTATGAAACTCGACCAGACCCTCCGCGGATGTGTTCTGAACCGCGAGTGGTGAACGCGAACTCGACTGGCCATTGCTGGCAGGCCGCTCCACGGTGACTTGCGCTCCCGTGACAACCGCCCCCTGAGGATCGAGCACTTTCAATTTGAGATCGCTGGCTGAAGCTGCCGCGACAAAAAAGGTGAGGAGAATTTCAAAAACCAGGAAGAACCGCATGTACGCCTCCTTTGACACGCGAAAGGGGTGGTAGTGAACGGTTCGCGCCGATCTCCTGGCTTAGCGAGTCAGGATGGCATGTGCCATCCGACTTGCGCCCGCGGCCTTCCCAGGAATTCCCAGTGACCGGCGGCAATTTCCTCGCTTACAGTTGCGCGGCAGCGCGGGATTCTCACCCGCTTCCCTCCTCGTCATCGCAGACGAGGTTTGCGCGAACCAAGGTTGAGAAAGAGCAATGCTGAACAGGATGAAAATTTACTCTCGCAACTCAGGCAAGTCAATCGCGGGTCATTTTTAAGGCGCTCGCGTGTTCGATGTGGCAAGTGACGGGCTTGTATCGAAAGGGACTGCGGTTTAAACAGCGTTAAGTTCCGAGGGTGCAATGGCACCACGGGACCGTTATTTTCCACTGCGCTCCACCGGCGTAAAATACGAAGCCATGATTCCCCAGGATCTTCTCGACATCTTGGTTTGTCCGGTCTGTAAGAAGGCGCTGGTCGCCAAAAGCAACGGGGAAAGCCTCAAGTGCGGCGAATGCCATCGTGTCTATCCTGTGCGCGACGATATCCCCATACTGCTTATCGATGAAGCCGTGATCGAAACATCGTAAGCAAGGCGGGTGCAGCAATGAGGGTCCGTTCTGGCGCATAGTGCTCTTTCTCGTCCCACAAAGACACAGAGTGTCAACCGCTGAGACTTTGCGGCGTGCCACCTTTGTGCTATGTGCTGCTCGTTCATGAGCTTCTGACCGTCTCCGCAACTTACCGCAAAACCAAGGGTTTAAGTGTGTATAACGGCGCCTCTACAGTGACGTCGATACCTGATTACAGTTGCGGCAGCGAAATTGCATGTAACTCGTCAGGCATTGCGGGAGTCTAAAGAGTAAAAGCAGTAGAGGGTCGGAGGTGAACGGCCATGAAAGAACGATTTACGGTGACGGAATTAGCTGCTTTACGAAGTGACCTCTTGCAGAGCGGCATTATCGACTCTAGAGAAGCCGCCGAGGTGCTCCAGATGTTCCTCATGGGGAGGGGGTACGGCGTTTCACCGCAGGCTGCGATGGATGCGGCCGGGCGCGTAGAAATGTCGGGATGCGCAATCCCCGTTTTGCAGCAGGAACTGGAGAATCTTGCATTGGTGATGTAGCAGGTAAAACAACACTGTGAGGAGCCGGGCCAACCAGCCCGGCTTCGCTATTTTCCGGCCCTTAGCGCGGTTTTCGTCTGAAATTCCCGACAATCTGGTGTGTATTTTTTGACAGCCCTCGACATGGTGCTGAGGTAATCTGGTGCAACCCGCGAAAAGGCCGTAGGGTCTTTAGAGTTCCCAGGTTGCATTGGCCAACTTGCGTTGGGAGAAAACATGAAGTCTGCGTTGGGCGCCGTCCCTTTCCTGGTAATTTCGACCCTGTGTTTTGCCGCTCCGGACCGTGTTGCCAAGGCAATCGACAGCAATGTGGCAATTAGTCTTAAGGGCAGCGTCCCAGCAAAAGCTCAGCAAAAGCACGATCAGGGCCTGGCGGATCCCGCGATGCAGCTGGGCTATGTAACCATGATCATGCAGCCGTCGCGGACGCAACAGGCCGACTTGGAGCGCCTGCTACAGCAACAACAGGATCCGGCTTCTCGCAATTACCACAAATGGCTGACTCCCGAGCAGTACGCAACCCGCTTTGGTCTTTCCTCCAATGATGTAGGCACAATATCCGCCTGGCTGCGTTCGCAAGGCTTTGAAATTGTCCAGATTGCCCGCGGCCGCGATTGGATCGCGTTCAGCGGTACTGCAGCCCTGGTGGAGAACGCGTTCCATACCCAGTTGCATTATTACGATGTTGACGGTGAGCGGCATTTTGCTAACGCCACGGAAATCTCGATTCCGCAAGCTCTGGATGGAGTCGTCGCTGGTTTTTTCGGGTTGAACGATTTCAGCCTAAAACGCATGGGCATAGGGAGGCCGACCCCGACAGGTATGTTGCCCGTCATCGAGCATCCGCTCTTTGACTTGGGAGGCTCCAACTTTTTGGCGCCTGACGATCTGGCCACAATTTACGACATCACGCCGCTCTATAACGCCAAGATAGACGGTACCGGG
>JAFAGX010000515.1 GCA_019237515.1 Acidobacteriaceae bacterium | reverse complement strand
TCGATGTGTTGGTCGGGCTGTAGGTATCTTCCGCGCCGGGGCTGATTCCTCGCGAAGGGGCGTCGCTTGCGTCAGTACCCGACCACGCAAATGGTTTGGCGCTACGGGCGGTGGGCGACGCAAACCAGGCTCGCCACACATCAGATTTGCCATCTTTGCCTTTAGCATCCGCCGTGATATCGGACTGCAGCCGAAAGGGCTGAGCATCACGTTGCCATCCGCGCGCCGCTATGTACATCCTCTGCAAATTGCCGCGCCCGGTTTCGATCTCGGAAGGTTTAGGCTGGGGCTTTTCGGTTTGCGCCGGTTGGGTCGGCTGGGATGTACAGCCCATCAAGAAGAACAACATTACCGCCGCCGCCAACGCTTTGTTCATAGCACCTTCCGAAGCAGAAATTTTGCAACGCATGAACATTCGCTTCATTCTACTAGAGTGAGTTCGTCACGCAGTTTGCATTGCGAAGCATGAACCTTGGGGGATAAGAGCTTGGACCGTTATTTGGAAGAACTGCAGAACACCATCGCTGAAGCGATCAGCGGCATGACCACCGAGCAACTTGAGTTTCATCTGGACGGAAAATGGTCCGCAGCAGAAGTGCTTGAGCACCTCTATCTGACTTACCGAGGCACTGCGAAGGCATGCGAACACTGCCTGCAGGAAGGCAAGATACTCGCACGAAGGCCCGTTTTGCAAGACCGTATTCGGGCTAGCGTCGTAATCGGGTTGGGATACATGCCGGAGGGACGAGAGGCACCGGAACGGTCAAGACCCCGAGGTATGGCAACGCAGGAGGTAGTAAAGGCGATTGGGCAGGAGATTGCGGTGATGGAGGCTGCACTCACACGCTGCGAAGAACTATTCGGTGCACGCGCGCGGGTTCTGGATCATCCGGTCCTTGGTCCACTGACCGCACGGCAGTGGCGGAAGTTTCATCTAGTGCATGGCAGGCATCACGTGAAGCAGATTTGGGCGTTGCGGAATGAGAATGCCGCGCCGCTGATCAGTTCCGAAAGAACCCCGGCATGAACCGGACTCCTTCTCACCAAGTTGTTTTTGGACATGGCTTATGGAATTCGCGCCTAAAGATCTAAATTTTGCCAATCGGGTCCGCGCAAGCTTTGCTCGCCAGCGGGTAATGCAAACACTTGCTGTCGAAATCGTTGGCCTGAAGCCTGGGCGGGTCGAACTGAGAATGCCCTTCGCACTAGAATTCACTCAGCAACACGGCTTTGTGCATGCAGGAATTATCGCCACGGTCCTTGATAGTGCTTGCGGGTATGCTGCTTTTTCGCTGATGCCCGCAGACGCCGCTGTGCTCACCGTAGAATTCAAGACAAATCTGATTGCGCCGGCCAAAGGTGAGCAATTTGTCTTCCGGGCCCAAGTTCTAAAGCCAGGGAAGACACTCACCGTCTGTGATGCCCACGCCTTCGCATTGGACCGGAGTCGCGAGGAGCGCCTCGTTGCTACCATGACTGGAACATTGATGGCCGTATTCGACCGAGAGGGCGTTAAACACTAGAGCACTCGGTAAAGCAAGCATGACAAGCGGTTCGGAAGCGGACTTTTCGTTATCAGATTGATTGCGAATGAATGGTATTGAGTGCTATAGGGATCATCAACAATAGGGATCTCGAAGCTCAAACAGCGAAAAGCTATTTGAACTCCTAGCACCAGTAAGGGGGAGGGCTTTTGTGAATCACACTATTGCTCAGGCTGCTGGTCTTCTCCGCGCGCGGAGCTAGGCACGCCCGCTTTGCGAGCGTCTTCCTGGAGGTCTCCCAGTTTCTCCTTAGCATCGTCCAGCGCCTTCTGTTTCTCCGCGAGTTTCTGCTTGAACTGGGAGTCTTCCTTGTCCCATCCTGCCTGGTTGCGTAGCCGCTCACCGGCATCGCCGTAGAACTCAGCCGAGCGCAATTTGTATTCACGCTGCTGAACATCCAACTCACGCGAGAGCAGATCGACTTCGGATTGCTGGGAAGAAATTTTCTCTTTCCACTGATCGTAGACCTGCTGACGTTGCTCCGGCGATTCACCTGGAGTTACAGGCGGCGGTGTGCTCTTGCCCTTATCGGATGAATTCGCATCTGCAGGTGCAGCCTGCTGGACGGAGGCAGCATTTGCGGAATCCGTGGATTCGGCTGCCGGGCCTACGACACTGAGCTTGTCTTCGCGCGGCAGGTTGTCATTGTCAAATGTTTTCGCCGACTGCTCTTTCTTGTCTTTTTTCAAGCCACGAGCATAACTACCCAACGATGGTTCGGAAGTGGTGGTAGTGGTTTGAGGAGATATTTGAGTTCCGTTTGTTGGAGCCGAATTCTGGGAACGCGCCTGAATTGCGGCAAGCACCGGCAGCGCAACCACTACAACCCAAAAACGTTTAGTGTGATTCATGGTGGTTTCATCCTTTGTGCCGCGAACCTTGCGTGGAACAGTTCGGCACGAAATGATTTTCGACGGAATTTGCTGTGCGACTCTCACAACCACCTCCAATACCAGCGTAGGAGGCCGTTGCCGAAGAAAAGGGCGAGCATCGCCATTCCCCCGAGGAAAACACCGAAGGGGATGGGGAAAAAGCGCAACGCGATCGCTGCCGAGCGCCAGGCCCGCTGCCGCGCCTGCGGGACGGTTTCATGGTGTCGCTGGATCCGGCGCTGCGTCCGTTTGAGCCAGACGGACGAGAGCGTCCAAAGTCCAAAAACAGATCCCGCGAGCGAGGCGGCGAAAATGGTGAGGATGGTCAGGCGAATGCCCACAAATGCACCAATCATTGCGATTAATTTCACATCCCCAAAGCCCATGCCTTCCACGCCACGAGCCCGCAGATAGATCGCTCCGGCTCCATAAATGAACGACGCTCCCACGGCCATCCCTCCAAGGGAGTCAACGAGCGAGAACAAGCGCCATGACGAGTGTGATGGTGGGAGCAAAGCCAAGCTCGAGAGTAGCTGCGACACCAGGTCGTTAACAGGAACAACGAGGCT
>JAFAGX010000126.1 GCA_019237515.1 Acidobacteriaceae bacterium | reverse complement strand
TCCAGATCGGGTTTGTTGAGTCGAGCCGCGATCCGTTGTATGTGCTGGACGCAACCCATCCTGGAGCCCAGCAATACATTCGTGACACCTATCGGACGATGACGCGGGAGTGGGGAGTTCGCTATTTCAAGCTGGACTTCATGGACGATACGGCCATTGAAGGCTACCACTACCAGCAGAATGTGACAGCGTTGCAGGCAGAGCGCATCGGCCTGCAGACGATTCGCGATGCAGTTGGCCCTGACGTTTTTTTGGATAAGGATGGAAGCCCGATGCTCAACACGGTCGGGTTGACGGAACTGGGCAGAACATCGACCGATACGGCGCATTCCTTTGAAATTGACAAGACTGATGCAACCGGAATTGCGGCTCGTTATTACATGAACAACAACTTCTATATCACCGACCCGGATGCCTTCACGGTAGCGTCGACCTGGTTGGCTGAACCTGGTTCCGACAGGTCCAAGGCATCGTTGACGCAGGATGAAGCCGAGGTATCAATTACCTTGGCTGCGATTGCTGGCGGCATGTTCGAAATTGGGGACGATCTGCCGAGGCTGGGGGCAGACGCTGACCGCCTGAATCTGCTTCGCAATCGTGATCTGCTGGACATGGTACGACTGCGGCGGGCGGCGACGCCGGTCGATTTAATGACCTATGCTCCCGAAGATGAGCAGCCGAGCATTTTCTTCTTGCGGGAAGATAAGCGGCAATCCATGCTGGTTGTTTTCAACTGGACCGACAATCCACGCTCGCACGAGATTAAACTGTCTGACGTTGGGCTCACAGGCACCTCGCTTGCCGCGTCTGATATTTTTCATCAGGATCGGCCGATCTCCCTGAGCGGGGGATCGCTACGAATTGAGAATCAGCCCGCCCACTCGGTTCGAGTGATCAAGATTGTGGACAACTCGATGCCATCAGCACCTCCGTCGGTGATGCTGCAGGTTCCGGGCGAAGCTCAACTTGGGACCCCGGTCAAGTTTTCATCCACGAATGCGCCAGACTCCGCCGCTGCCATCGGTTACCATTGGGAATTCGGTGATGGCGTTTCAGCGGAGGGCCCCTCGGTCGAGCATGCCTATACCCGGAATGGCATTTTTCAAGTCGTCCTGAAAGTTATGGGTCTGGGCGGTACGACCGAAACGAAGACGGCAACGATCAAGGTTGAAGGTGAAATCAAAACCACCTACGATCCGGAACATGCAGTCAGGCGCGATGAGCATTGATGATTCAACTGACACGTTATTTCGCAAATTTCAAGCATCGAGGAACACTTGAGCAATTCCGGCAAGCATATTCGACTCAGACGCATCTTGGGCAAACCAGAACAGCGCGCATTGGTCGTTGCTTTCGACCATGCGCTGGTGTTAGGGCCCATTCCGGGCACCGAAGACCCTCTCCGGCAGATTCGACGCTTTGCTGAGGCAGAGGCGAATGCGGTTCTGCTGAACATTGGTTTGATCCGGCAATTGGCTCAATCTCCGTTAGGCTTTGAAGTCCCTCCGCTGCTCGCGCGAATCGACTGGACAACCGTATGGGCGGTCATGCGCGATGGTGGGAAGGGCGAACTGCGCAGTTCCCTGCTGGCGCGTCCGGAAGAGGCGCTGCGGCATGGCGCAGACGCAGTGCTCACGTATTTGGTCGTAGGAACTGGGGACGCTGATTTTGAAGCAAAAGAAATTGCTCGCAATGCAGACGTAGCACGCGAATGTGAACGCGTTGGTATTCCTTTGATTGTGGAATGCCTTGCGCGCGGGCAGCAGGTACAGCACTCCGGGGATCCCAAATGGCTCAAACTGCATACGCGCATGGCGGTGGAACTTGGAGCAGACGCTGTAAAGACTGATTACAGCGGCGATCCTGAGTCCATGCGTTCGGTTGTGGAAGGCTGCCCGATCCCTATTCTCGTATTGGGAGGCAGCAGGCAAGCTTCGGACCACGATGCACTGGCAGTTGTCCGCGGGGCGGTGTCCGCCGGAGCAGCGGGAGTTGTTTTTGGCAGAAACGTTTTTCAGGCGGACAATATGGAGTTGTTTCTGCAGCGGGCGCGGGCAATTTTGAGTAGCCGATCCGCCGATCCCGTACCGGTTTAAAGCAACTCACGCACCATGAGTCTGCTCGCTCTCGATATCGGATCAAGCTCCTGCAAAGCCGTAGCCTTTAGTTCCGATGGCAGCATACTGGCGCGGCACTCGAGTAGTTACACACCGCAGTTTCCCCGGCCTTCTCACGCGGAGATGGACCCGGGTTGCTTCTGGGACGCATTTTGTGATTGCGCGCGCCATGTTGCGGAGGACCTTCCATCCCCTGTTCAAGCTTTGAGCCTCAGTTCACACGGCGAAACTTTCATTCCCACTAACCAAGCGGGTGAAGCAATTGGCCCCGCGATTCTGAATCAAGATAATCGCGCTACGCACGAGGCGGAGTGGATTGAAAAGAAGTTAGGGCAAAAGCGGATTTTCGAAATCACCGGACTCGTTAGCCATCCGATGTATCCTCTCCCCAAACTTCTCTGGTTGCGCGACCGCCAGCCAGACCTGTTTTGTTCCGCAGCGCGTTTCGTGAGCGTCATCGGCTACATTCTTGGCCGACTCGGAGCGACACCATACGGGGACTACTCTCTGGCATCACGCTATCTCGCCTTTGATGTCCGCCAACATCGCTGGTCGGAGGAGATTCTGGAAGCGGCCGATCTCAAACCCGATCGCCTGCCGGTTGCAGTGCCAGCCGGAACGATTGCGTACAAAATCAACGCCGCCGCGGCGAGCCAACTGGGCCTGCCCTGCGGAACGCCAGTGGTGCTCGGAGGCCATGATCAGCCTTGCGGCGCAGTCGGTGTTGGTGTGATCAAAGAGGGGCAGGCCGCAGACTCGATCGGAACCTACGAGTGCGTCCTTGTAGCTTCGGATCATCCGGTACTGTCGGAAGCAGCATTGGAGAGCTGTCTCAATTCTTATTGTCATGTGGTTGCGGACAGGTTTGTTACGATCGCGTATTTTCCATCTGGAATCATGGTGAAGTGGTTTCACGATCTTCTGTACGGACACGAGAATACGAGCAGCTCAGAATCTGGGCACTACGCGTCGCTGGAAGCGAACGCGCCAGAGCGACCTACAGGTCTTTACATCACTCCGCATTTGTTTGGCACTTGTAGTCCGGATTTCAACCCGAAGGCGCGCGCCATGATCTACGGTCTCACCGCGGGAACGGGGCGGACTGAAATCTATAAAGGCGTACTGGAAGGCCTGGCTTGCGAACTCTCCCTCGTTACAAAATTGCTTACCGCTGCTGCTGGCGATTTTCAAGACGTTCACGTCTCGGGGGGAGGCACACGTTCCGCGCTTGGCTTGAAATTGCGTGCCGCGCTAACGGGCAAGCGTCTGCATGTGATGCGATCTCCGGAGGCAGTCTGCCTTGGCGGAGCTATTCTCGCGGGAGTTGCGGTTGGCGAGTTCAAAGATGTTGAAGAGGCGGTGCGGGCAATGATGCGCGAGGAAGCGGTGATCGAGCCCGATACAAAATTGGCAGATGCATATTCAGAACAGCTAAAGCGGTATCAATTTTTGCGTTCGTCGTTGTCGGCCTGGTCAAAGGAGGAACGGTGATTCAACCTACAGTGGGATTCATTGTCTACGGTGTGCATAAGGACGGCCTGAAAGACCCGATGGGTACGCCTTTCATTGATGATGCGTTTGTGAAGCGTTCCAAACGCGCTCTGTCGCAAGCGGGTTTGAAATTGGTTGAGCACAACACAGTGCTGGCGACGAAGCCGGAGGCTCGCGCTGCGCTGAAAAAAATGAAATCCAACGATGACATCGATATGGTTGTGCTCTTCTCCGGCACTTGGGTGTGGGCTGCGCATTTGGTGGGCGCGATTCGGGACTTTGTTGCAAGCGGCAAGGCCGTGCTGCTGTGGACTCATCCAGGGTCACAAGGATGGAGACCGGTTGGCGGACTGGTCATGCATGGAGGATTGCTGGAGATTGGCGTACCGCACAAATTCGTTTATGGTGCGGCGGACGAACCGGAGACGATTGAGAGCATTGTCAGCTACGCTCGCGCAGCTCATCTGAAAACTTTTCTGAATATGTCGACCATGGGCACATTCGGCGGACGGGGCATGGGACAGACTTGTGGGGTGGCCGACCCTTCGCAATGGATGCGGATGTTTGGCGTCGACATTGATTCGCGTGATACGACTGAATTGATTCACGCCGCACAAAAGATTTCGCCGAAGGAGTTGAGGAATTTGCAGCCAAGGCTGAGGCGACTGTTTGGAGCCGCACCGGAGAAGAATCTGGTCAACGAGCGATCGCAGCGACTATACCTCGCGCTCAAGAAAGTTGTTGAGAGAGAAAAATTCGATTTCTACACGATTCAATCCTTTCCTGGGCTGGGCGACGAGTATTCCGCAACCTGCTTTGCGCAAAGCATGATGCTCGAGGATGGCTACGGAACTTCCACCCTGGGGGACTTCAACACCGCACTGACCGTTCTGCTTCTCACCAAGCTTAGTAAGGAGCGGGTGTACTACGGCGATCTCCAGCACATTGATAAAAAGCAAAAGGAAATCAAGATCATCGGCGATGGCGCGTGTCCGCCGTCCCTGGCCAGCAAACTGGGCCCGGCGGGATTTTCGGAACACGGCATTCCGACCGAAGGGGAAGCAGGCGGGCTTTCAGTCAAGCTGATTTGCAAGGTGGGAGAGGGGGTTCTGGCGAGGCTGGGAAGGGTCAAAGGAGAATTTCAAATGGTAATCACGCGAGCTAGCATTTTCGAGCCACCGAAAGAGAAACTGAACAAACGACTCGACGAATGTGGAATCCCCTTCTGGCCGCATGGTTTCGTGACCGCGCACGGCGACATGGACATCCTGCTGCAGAATTGGACGAACGAATATGCCTGTTTGGGCTATGGCCCAGATCTTTATCCTGCTCTAATTGGCTTTTGCGAACTGACTGGAATCAAGCCAATTTTGCCATAGTTATTTTGGCGCAGGTCCTTCGACCACTTCCACGAAGTCATTCGGGCGGATCCATTTCGCGAACGCCGCGCGAACCTGCTCTGCGGTGAGCGCTTTGTACTTCTCTGCGGCGCATAGCGGCTCATCCAGCGGCAGCCCGATCACCGCACGCGAAAGCAGACCCTCCGCAATTCGCGTTTCGCTTGACTGATCGAGCGGAATCTCGCGCAAGAGCATCGCTAACGCCTGCTGCATCTCTCCCGCACCCGGAGGGGTGGTTTGCATATCAGTCAGATCCTGAATTACCAAAGCACGAGCCTTGGAAACATTTACGGAATCGGCACCATAGGAAACGCGGAACACTGTGCGAGTGCGATCCGCGTCAATGGCTTCTGAAACGGTGTAGACGTAGCCGGTTTTTTCGCGCAGATCGCGATAGAGCCGGGTGGCGTAAAATCCGCCGCCAAGAATGTGATTGGCGAGCTGGAGCGGATAGTAGTCGGGGTTGAAGCGGTTCATGCCGAGCTCTTCGGCGAGCGTCACTTCATCTTGCACACGGGTAGGATCGGGAACCTGGCTCGCTCCAGATTTGTTCGGCGACACGGCAGGGAGATCCACATCGGGCATGGGACCTTCGGCTTTCCAACTTCCGAACCAGCGCATAACTTCATTTTTTGCTTCTTCCGGTGAAATGTCACCAATAATGACAATTTTCGTAAGATCAGGTCGGAAGGTTTTAGCGTGATACTCCCGCACATCGTCCAGCTTCAGGGAAGAAACCTTTTCTGGAGTGGGTTCACGCAGTTCGGGATCAGCGGCTGGCAATAGTCCTTTGAGCAAAGTGCGTTGGGTGCGGTAATCGGGAGTCTGCAACATGCCTTCCACTGAATCGGCTGTCTGTTGCTGCACAACCTTGAAGGCATCGTTCGGCAAGGCAGGCTGGAGTTCATTTTCTGCAAGCAATTGCAAACCGCGGTCGAACGAGGATTTCAGCACCTGAAGAGAGAAAGTTGCACCTGCACTTTCGCTGGCGGCAATATCGTCCAGCGCTTTCTGGAAGGCAAGCCGGTCCAGGGTGGTCGTACCGTAGGAGAATAAGCCGTCGAGGACGCTGGCAAGCCCTTCCTTGCCCGGCGGAGTCTGCAAATCGGGCTGATGTCGTATCTCGCCGGTGAGCGTGATGGTCGGCGTGAGTGGCTCGCTTTCAACGATCAGCTGAATGCCGTTTGGCAATGTGGTTTCCACCGGATGCAAATCCCACTTGGGAATTTCGACCGAGCGCGTTAAAGCCTCTGCCCAGGGTGGAAGGGCAACAGGCTTGGTCGCGGTAGGTGTCACCTTCTCTGTGCCGCCGAATCCCTTACTGGCTACTGCTTGCCCGGATGGTTGCGGAACGAGCGTACCAATAACCGTGCTCTGCATGAGCAAGTATTGCTTTGCGACGCGATTCACATCTTGAACGGTGACACGTTCGATCGCTTCTAAGTCCTGTTCCGGCGATTCGCGACCCTCCGCGGCCACTGCTTGCGACCAGGACTCTGCCAGACCGGGAATGGAATTGCGCTGGAATTCGAAGGCGGCAATTTCCTTTCGTTTGGCGGCGTCTACGAGGTCGGCAGGAACTCCGTTCTTCAAGTAATTTTCGATGACAGATTGCAAGGATTGTTCACTCGTCGAAGCGTTTGCGGTGCTTGGGATGACGGCATAAGCCAATCCGACGCTTGCTTTCGGATAAGCCTCCGCACTCTCGAATCCTGCATCGAGCGCCTTGCCAGCGGGAACGAGGCCGTAAATATCGGCTCGCTGGCTGCCAAGGACATCACCGAGTATCTCGCTCGCAGCGTAATCGGAGCTATCAGTTCCGGGAAAGCGAAACGCGACGATGCTGATGGTGTATGGATAATCGCTGGGCAACTTCACGTGCTCTGCTTTGACCGGCTGAAGGTGGACGTCCGGTCGAGGCGGCAGACTTTTCTTCGGAATGTCTCCGTATAGCTGTTTGATAGTCGCCAATGCCTTTTGTGGATCAACTTGCCCGGTGATGATCAGAATGGCGTTGTTAGGTGCATACCAGCTTTCTTGGAATTTCTTGAGCATCTGTCCGGTGGTAGCGTCGAACGATGGCCGCGTACCCAGCGGGTCATGGGCATAGGGCGTTCCGGCAAACATGTCCTCATTCATCTGGACAAGGAATTTGTAGGTGGGATTGGAGAGGTCGCGGGACACTTCCTGCTCGATAGCGCCTCGCTCTTGTGTCCACTCGGCATCGGTATCCGCGATGTTGCGCATGCAATCCGCATCGGCGCGGAGAGCAACCTCGAAATCCTGTGCGGGAACGCTTTCGAAATATTGCGTGATGTTTTGCTGGGTATCGGCATTGTTGTCGCCGCCAAGCTGGGCAAAAATTGCAGCAATCTGGTCAGCCGAGAGATTGGCGCAGCCGCGAAAAGCCATGTGTTCTTGCGCGTGGGCCAGACCGGGAAAGCCGGAAGGAGTTTCGTCTCCGCCAACCAGGTAATTCTCTTCTACCGTAACTACTGGGGCCAGGTTGTTGGGGACGATGATGACACGGAGGCCGTTAGGCAAGGTCTCGCGGACCACGTTTTTGTCAGGGTTCCCGGCGGATGAAGTTTTTTGTCCGAAGCTGCTGAAACCGCAGACTGGGAGAATGAAAAACAGAACAGCGAATTTACGAATGGAGAATCGCAGCAACGAAGGGAGCATGCAAACCTGCCATTTCTGTCGCGAATACTGAGATTGTGAGTAGACGAGAATTAGATTGCAGCAAATAGTGGAAGGTTGGCAAAAAATCACGGTTAGCTCAGGGGATGAGCGGAGAATGGCACTCGCCCATGCCGGATATACTGATTTCGCGATGCAGAAACGTGAATTCACGACTCATTCGCCAGACGAGACGATTGCGCTGGGGCGTGAGCTTGCGGCCTCGCTTGCGCCGCCGAAGCTGGTGATTCTGCGTGGCGATCTCGGCGCGGGAAAGACCACGCTGGTGAAGGGGATCGCCGAGGGATTTCGTGCGGCTTCGCAGGAGGATGTAACCAGCCCAACATTCACCTTGGTACATGAATACCGCGGGCCGACGGTGAACGTGTATCACATCGATTTGTATCGGGTGGATACGCCACGGCAGTTAGAGACGTTGGGACTGGATGACTTGATTACCGATAACAGTGTTTTGCTGATTGAGTGGGGCGAGAAGTTTGCGAGGTTCCAGCGCGAGAAAGACATGGAAATTGCCTTGGAGAGAGCGGGAGAGGATGAACGAAACGTGAGGGTGATTGAAGACTTTTGAATAAAGAATGAAGAATGCTGTATGCACCTGCGATCACAAAATTCTTCAACCGAAATTCGACAATCAACAGTCCTCAGAATCCCATGATGTTGTAGCCGCAATCGACATAGATGACTTCGCCGGTGATGCCGGCGCTGGCGTCAGAAGCAAGAAAAACTCCGGTGGCGCCGACCTCGTTGACATCCACATTACGTTGCAGCGGAGCGCGTTCCGCGTGGGACTTCAGCATTTCGCTCAGGCCTGAAATGCCACGGGCGGCAAGGGTCTTGATTGGACCTGCCGAAATCGCGTTCACACGAATCTTCTTCTTCCCGAGATCGAACGCCAGATAACGCACAGTGCATTCCAGGGCCGCCTTGGCCACACCCATAACGTTGTAGTGAGGCACGACTTTCTCCGCGCCGTAATAGGTCATTGTGATGATGCTGCCGCCATCTTCCATCAGAGGCGCGGCGGCGCGGGCAAGTGCGATGAGGGAATAGACACTGACATCGTGGGCAACGCGAAAGCCTTCGCGCGTGGTGCTGACAAATTCTCCCTTGAGTTCATCGGCTGGAGCGAATGCGACGCTGTGCACAAGAATATGCAACTTGCCATAACTCTCTTTCAATTGGCCGAAAAGGCGGTCGATTTCGCTGTCGTTCGATACATCGCACATAAACGCCTGTGCGCCGGGAAGCGAAAGAATCAGATCTTTGGCTTCGCGCTCCAGGCGCTCGTTTTGATAGGTGATGGCGAGGTTCGCGCCGGCGGTGTGCAGGCCCTGAGCGATTGACCATGCGATGCTGCGTTTGTTGGCAACTCCGAAGACAACGGCAGTACGTCCTTCGAGACTGGATGACATGCAGGTCTCCTGGGGAAATGGAAATCAAGAGAATAACAGCGGCAGCGCCTCTTTACCACGGAGGTACGGAGTCACCGAGAGGAGGTCATAAACATCTCCGGGCCT
>JAFAGX010000111.1 GCA_019237515.1 Acidobacteriaceae bacterium | reverse complement strand
CTTCGACCTTTATGGGTATTGGCATGGTTCTCAACTCGCGATGAATGACCGCGGCCACCCTAACCACCCGTTCCGGTCCGGTCTCAAAATCGACAATGCGTCTGTAACCTTGAATTGGATGTCTTATTCCGACTTCAAGGCAGAGTGTGCCAGAGCGAAAAGAACGAATTGAATTGAGCCCTTTGTTGTTTCATCTCAAGCCAGGATGCGCCTGAACTTTCTCTCATCTAACTGCGTAGCATTCATTAGATGAAAAGGACGGTGTTGTGAATACGGAAGGTCAATTCGCTGAGCCGCGTGACACCATAGTTTCTACTTCCATTCCTTCCGGGTCTGTAATGCGCAGAATTTTCATTGGCATGGACGGCCTGCGTGCTGGCTGGAAAGTTCTGTTGTTCTTCGCCCTGTTTGTCGCTGTGACTTTATGCCTGGGACCGCTTGCGAGGCTGGCTGGAAAGGGGAACCTGAAACTACCAGTCCCGCCCGATCGGGCTCTTCTCCATGAATTCATCGGCATGCTGGCGGTGCTGATCGCGACTGGCATCATGGCGAAATGGGTCGACCGCAAACCCGGGGGTTATTTCGGAATGCCCTTGCACAATGCCTTTCGCTCGACCTTTTGGGTAGGCGCGGTGGTGGGGGTCGGTGTTCTTGCGCTGCAGTTGGGAATCATGCACGTCTTCGGCTGGTTCGATTTCGGAACACTACAAACGCGTGGGGCGGCAATTGTTGGTTACGGTTTGATATGGGCTTTGATGTTTCTTTGTGTCGCGGTCACTGAGGAAGGTGTCTTGCGCGGGTACGTTCAGCGCGTTACCACGAATGGCTTAAGTGCGCTAGCCGGCGGTTGGAGCTTCTGGCTTTCGGCGCTGTTGTATTCGGTGATTTTCGCGTGTGGACACTTGGGGAATCCAGGTGAAAACAAATTCGGAATCAGCATGGTTTTCGTGGATGGCCTGACGATGTGCTTCAGCTTGTGGCGCACAGGAGACCTGTGGTTCGCGATTGGGAATCACGCCGCATGGGACTGGGGACAGACATTTTTGTTCGGCACACCGGACAGCGGTATGCATGGCCAACATGCGCTTATGGCGCCATCTTTCCACGGCCCAGCATTGTGGTCCGGACGCACTGATGGCCCTGAAGCCAGCGTACTCGCGCTACTTTCAGAGGCGCTGATCGTTCTGTCGGTTGCACTGATCTATCGCCGGCGTAAGTTCCAACTGGTCACTGATGATTGCGAGAGTCAGGTGAGTTCGCTCGAAGGCCGCGGTGACGAATCGGTAGCAGGCATCGAGCGGTTACCGCACTGCTCATAGCTTCACGGGCAATTACTCAAGTAGAATAATAGTTTGCAATCTGTTGCGACTCCATCCGCCGGCCGCTTGTGCCGCCTCGGGAACCAATGCGGCAGCTAACCCGCCTCATTCGTTACGTGGCTCCGTATTGGTGGCAATTATTGTCTTCAGTTCTTCTGATGGCCCTCGTGGGCCTGCTGGACGCCTTTCGAGTTTTACTGGTTGGGCCGGTGCTGGATCGCGTTCTGAATCCCTCTACTGGTTCCAACGACATTCGGCTTTTCACCATTCCGAGGACCAATCACAACGTTTACTTGCAGCAGTTTGTGCCTTCGCACTTCCACAATGCGTGGACCATCGTTGCTTTTGCATTGGTTGCCTCGACAGTTTTAAAGGGAATTTTCGACTATGCCGGAACCTATCTGGTGAATTATGCGGGATTCGGCATGATCACCGACCTGCGAAACAATCTGTATGATTCCGTGCTTCGGCGTTCCGCCGCGTTTTTCCAAAAGCACACCACGGGTACATTAATTTCGACGATCGTGAATGACATTGAGCGAGTGCAGTACGCAATGTCGACGGTGATGGCCGAATTTCTGCAACAACTGTTCACGCTGATTTTCACCGCAGTTGTGGTTGTTCTTCTTGGCGGAAAGCTGGCCTGGGTATTACTGGTTTTCGTGCCGTTCATCATTTACTCAGCAGGGAAAATTGGCCGGAGGGTACGGCACACCACCCGCCGTGGCCAGGACAAACTGGCCGAAATTCAAAACATTCTGCACGAAACGATCACTGGCAATCGCATCGTAAAAGCCTTCAACATGGAAGCGTGGGAGATTGCGCGGTTTCACAAAGCGGCGCGCCGCCTCTTCTGGGCCAACTTGCGGGCGGTGGCGGCAGCGGCCATCAGTTCTCCGCTGATGGATATTTTTGGGGCGATTGCGATTGCGCTGCTGCTCCTACTCGGCCGTGAACAGATTGCACATCAGCGTATGACGGCTGGAGTCTTTTTCGCGTTTATCGTGGCCGTATTCAAGCTCTATGACCCGGTGCGCAAGTTTGCTCTATTCAACAACAACTTCCAACAGGCACTAGGCGCATCTTCGGAACTGTTCAAGTTCATGGATGCTCAGGATGACGTACGTGAGCGAGCGGCTGCGCAAACGCTTCAACCTTTTTCGCGAGGCATTCAGTTTGAGCATGTCAGCTTTTCGTACGAACCAAATGGGGACGAGGCGCGGGAAATCTTGCGGCATATTGATCTGGAGCTTCGTGCCGGCGAGGTCCTTGCGGTAGTCGGATCCAGCGGCGCCGGAAAGAGCACGCTGGTACATCTGATTCCCCGCTTCTTTGACGTAACATCGGGACGCTTGCTGATTGATGGTCAGGATGTGCGCGATGTGACGCTAGCTTCTTTGCGGTCACAAATCGGCGTGGTCTCGCAAGATACGATTCTGTTCAATGACACGGTGCGAAACAACATCGCATATGGGCAGCCGAGTGTTTCCCAGAAAGACGTCGAGGCGGCGGCACGTGCGGCTTTGGCGCATGACTTCATTATCGAATTGCCGGCGGGCTACGATACGGTGATCGGGGAACGCGGCATCCGGCTCTCCGGCGGTGAACGGCAGCGCATTGCGATTGCGCGGGCGCTCTTGAAGAATGCGCCTATTCTGATTCTCGATGAAGCGACGTCCGCCTTGGACAGCGAATCCGAGTCGTTGGTGCAATCCGCGCTGGCCAACCTGATGGTGGGAAGAACGGTGGTAGTCATTGCCCACCGCTTGTCGACGGTGCGACGCGCTGACCGCATCGTTGTGCTCGAAAATGGTTTTATTACGGATGTCGGAAGTCACGAAGCTCTGATGAAGAAATTTGGGACTTATCGTCGGCTGTACGATCTGCAATTCGTCGATCTGGAGCCGCCGAAAGTTGGAACGATGTCGGAGAGAACCTAATTATCATGCCCGTGCGCTCTATGACCGGATTTGCGCAAGTGAATGGGCAGGTAAACAGTACTCTGAATTTTAGTCTTTCCTTGAAATCGGTGAATCACCGATTTCTCGATTTGCATTTCCGCCTGCCTGCTGATGCTGATGCTTTGGAAATGAAGCTGCGCCGAAAACTCAAGGAGCAGATGGCGCGTGGGCATGTGGAACTGACGCTGAGTTTAAGACCGGTAACTGGCGCCAGCTTTGCGTTGAATCGAGAACTGGTGGCGAGCTACATACAGGCATTTCGAGCCGCTGCAAAGGAATTCCGCATAGAGGCAGAGCCCGATCTCAATGCTATTTTGCGAATTCCGGGTGCTCTAGACTCGGCGACACTGCCCAGTGATTCAGAACTGGACGCGGTCGTGCTGGCGAAATTAGACGACGCATTGCGCCGGCTGAATGGCATGCGCGAGGCAGAAGGTGAAGGTACGGACCGCGAACTCCGGAACCTGATGAAGCACGTAAAGGAAGCTTGCCAGCACCTTGAAAAACATCGCCAGGCAACGTTAAGAAGCTATGCTGAGAAGCTGAATGCGCGGCTACAGGAGTTGATCGGATCACAGATCGAGCCGGAGCGAATTTTGCAAGAAGCCGCGCTGCTTGTGGACCGCAGCGATATACAAGAGGAACTCGTCCGGCTCGATAACCATGTAAAACATTTTGTAGGATTACTGGATCAGGGTGGCGAGGTTGGAAAGAAGCTAGACTTTTTGTTGCAGGAAATGAATCGCGAAGCCAATACGCTACTTTCGAAGACTTCCGGCCTAGCAGGAGAAGCGTTGAGAATTACGGAGTACGGCCTTTCCATGAAATCTGATATTGAAAAGGCACGTGAGCAGGTGCAGAACCTGGAATGACGAACGTCTACATAATTTCCGCGCCGTCCGGATCAGGCAAATCCACGCTGGTCGCGAAGGTGCGGCAAATTGTCCCGCGGCTGGATTTCTCGATCTCGTACACTACGCGGTCACCGCGAGGCAATGAGCGAAGCGGCGTCGAATATTTTTTCGTTTCGAGGGAAGAGTTTGGTCGCATGGTCAAGCGCGGCGAATTCCTGGAGCATGCCGAGGTGTTCGGCAACTATTATGGGACCGCAAAACGCTTTCTCGATGAAGCGCGGCAGAAGGGGAACGATTTGTTGCTGGACATTGATGTGCAGGGTGCGGCGCAAATCAAAAAGAAGATTTCTCAAGCGGTCAGCATTTTCATACTGCCGCCAGATCGCAACACGTTAGAGGCGCGTTTGCGCCATCGTAGCCTGGACAGGGAAGATGTCATCCAGCGACGACTGGTCACGGCCAGCCGGGAGATTGAGAAATACCGGGAATACGACTATATTTTGATAAACGACCGGCTGGAAGATTCCGTGGAAGCCCTAAAAGCCATCCTGCTTTCGGAGCGGCTGAAAGACTCGGGATCGACCGAGGCAGAAATGCTGGCCATAGCTGAACGTTGCAGATTAAGCAACGTCGGTGAGCGGTTACAACCGATTTTGGCCTCGTTCGCAAACGCCGTGATGCCGGGCGGACGCTAAAGCGACAGGGAGTGATTATGAAGTTGATGGATGGTTTCGACAGCAACTATCGTTACATCCTGGTAGCCGCGCGACGTGCCAGGCAGTTACAGGGCGGTGCACCCCCGGTGATCGATACCAGTTCTCGCAAACCCTGCCGCATTGCCCAGGATGAGATCAAGGCCGGCAAGGTGAAATGGGTGATTCCTGAAACTCCGAAAACGGCCGCTGACGTCGCCAGCGAAACTCTGGAAAAGGGCTTCGCCCCAGAGTAGGGAAGTGACGATTAGTAACTGTTGATTGCTGATTCCACTACTCCTCCGCACAATCAACAATCTAAAATTAAGAATATGAAAGTCGCCCTCGGTGTCAGTGGCGGAATCGCCGCTTACAAAGCTGCGGAGATCGTGCGCCTGCTGCAGGACCGCGGCATTCGCGTGCAGGTCATCATGACGCATGCGGCACAGGAGTTTGTTCGTCCACTGACTTTTGCCGCCCTTTCCGGCGAGAAGGTCATCACGGACATGTTTGCCACCGGGAATGAGCCGGCGAACATCGACTCCGCGATTGAACACATTGCCGTGGCCCAGTCGATTGATGTGCTGCTGGTTGCGCCTGCGACTGCCGACATTATTGGAAAATTTGCACAGGGAATCGCCAATGATTTCCTGAGCACGCTTTATCTTGCGACCACGGCGCCGGTGATCATCGCTCCAGCGATGAACGTCAATATGTGGAACCATCCGGCAACCCAGGTGAATCTTGAAATTTTGCGAAAACGCGCCGTTCGAATCGTCGATCCCGGGACCGGTTACCTCGCATGTGGAATGACGGGGGCCGGGCGATTGGCGGAAAATGAGGCGATTGTCGCCGTCACCCTGGAAGCCCTGGGTGCGTCTCAGGAATTGGCGGGAGAAACGGTTCTCATCACCGCCGGCCCCACTCGCGAGAGGATCGACCCGGTGCGATACCTGACGAATCGCTCCAGTGGGCGCATGGGATATGCGTTGGCGGA
>JAFAGX010000081.1 GCA_019237515.1 Acidobacteriaceae bacterium | reverse complement strand
GGCCGCAACCTGATTGAGGGCGTTCCGAAAACGATTACGGTTGACGACAGTGAAATTCGGGAAGCATTGAGTGAATGCGTATCCACGATTATGAATGCGATTCGTGTGGCGCTGGAGCGGACGCCTCCGGAGTTGTCCGCTGATATCAGCGACCGCGGGATTGTCCTGACGGGTGGTGGGGCCCTACTCAAGAATTTGGACAAGCGCATTCGCGAAGAAACTGGCTTGCCGGTTTCCATCGCTGATGATCCGCTTTGCAGCGTCGTTCTCGGCACCGGGAAAATGCTCAGCGACTTCAAGCTGCTGAGAAAGATTTCTATCGAATAGCGAGTCGTTGGTTCGTTGGCTAAAAACAACAGAGTAGGGGCTTGAGAATTCCTGACCCATCCTTGAACTTGCCGCGCTTGTCCCGCCAAGGTTCTCCTGATTCATTCATCATTGTCGGAGCGGCTCTTTCTATAGAATTGAGTGTGTCGTTGTGTAATGGGGGTTCCGGCGAACGACCAACGACGGATGGCCAAGGACGCTTTTGAAGTATGGAAAATCTCATTACCCGCTACCGCAACCTGACAGTGCTAGCCGCGCTGCTGTTCGCACAGGTACTGGGGCTAGCGATTCAGGTCAAGCGCCCAGGTGAGAATGCACCGACCCGCCTGATCCGGGTATGGGCGGTGGATGCGGTGACTCCGTTTGAAAAAGGCATCGTCGGATTTCAGAACGGTACCGGCGGTTTGTGGCACAACTATTTTTATTTGCGTGGAGTGCGCCAGGAGAACCGCGATCTTAAGCAGAAAATCCAACAGCTGGAGATTGAAAGAGTGCGCCTCAGTGAGGATGCCGAACAGGCGCATCGCCTGCAAGCGTTGTTGGGCTTTAAAGAGAAATATATTTCGAAAACTTTGGCGGCCCAAGTGATCGGATCGAGTGGCAGCGAGCAATCGCGAGCAATCTACATCGACAAAGGCAGCCATGACGGCATTAAGCCCGACATGCCAGTCATCACGGCCGACGGGGTGGTCGGCAAAGTGTTGCGCGGCGTGCAAAATCATGTTGCCAGCGTGCTGCTGATCAATGATCAGACCAGCGGCGTGGGGGCCATTCTGGAGAAATCGCGATTGCAAGGGGTGTTGCGCGGAACCGCTCTCGGCGAAGTCGTGCTGGAAAAGGTAATGACCGATGAAACGGTGCAGCCAGGCGAGCGGGTGCTCACATCCGGCGGAGACCGAATCTTTCCCAAAGGGTTAGTGGTTGGCACAGTCACCAAGGTCTCGCCCGGCCCGGAGCTTTTTCTGAACATCCGGGTGAAGCCGACAGCGGATCTTGGACGATTAGAAGAAGTCCTGGTTGTCACAGACGAGGAAGACCGGGAGCCGATCGTGGCGGATTCGCAACACCTTCGTGCAGCCGACATTCTTGCGCAACGCCTGCCATCGATTCCTGATCAGCCGGCAGTCACGAATCCTTACGCGCCACCGCCTCCAACCAGTAGCTTGAAAATCACTCCGGCCGCCGGTGCAGCCGCGCAGCCGGAGGCGGGTGCGACTAGCAAATCGGGTACCGGAGCAGCAAGCCCGAAATCGACGGCGGTTTCTCCAGTCCTTAATCGGGCAAGTACTGCTGGCGGTTCTGCCATTGCCAAATCTGCGGGAGAAGCAATCGCGAGCAAGCCGACTGCGCCGAAGCCGGGCACGGCGTTTAAAACTGACAAATCTGTCGCAGTCGAGACAAGCCAGACCCCCGTGTCTGTGAAGAATTCGCAGCGTCAGCCGAATACGGCACCGGTGGTAACTCCTGAAAGCAACGGCGTTCAGCCACCATCTGTGCCGACCCAATCTCCAGAGGATCAGCCTCACTAGCGTGCCGATCACTTACACATCGACGGAGCAAGTTGAGGTTTACCGGTTCAGTACTCCGGCAGCAATCCTGATCCCTCTAATCGCGGTCTTTCTGCAGGCCTTCGTTCCATTGCGGCTGCACTTCTTTTCGATTTTCGACTTGCCGCTGCTGGTCGTGATTTTTTTGGCGGTCGCGCGCAGAAGCCAGATTTCAGGAATGATCACAGGCGCGGCGATCGGAATCCTGCAGGATGCATTGACGCCTTCGTTACCGCTCGGGGTCTACGGCATCGCAAATACGGTGGTGGGTTATGGGGCGTCATCTCTCGGCGTCAAACTGGATGTTGAGAATGCCGGCTCCCGTTTTCTCGTCATCCTCTTCTTTTATGTCCTGCACGAGATTGTTTACTTCACCGTGGCGCGTGGGTTGGTGGGAATCACGCTGCATTGGAGTTGGCCCCGCGAACTTCTCTCAGCACTGGTAAATGCTGTGCTCGGGGTTCTGATCTTCGCGGCGCTCGATCGTTTCAAGCAAAGAACATAATCAATTGCCCTAAGACTGGGCTGAAGTAGGCTCTTGATCCGCCCTGTCTGTTTTTGTCGAACGGCTGAGCTGAAGTTCATCTTTCCAGGGACACTGATCGCTGGCCAGCTTCTGCACGGCAGCCAGTGTTTTGTCGATATTCGCGGTGTTGCGCGTCCATACCACGCGGAAGTGGGCCCGCACCTTCTGATATTGAATAATGATCAGGTCGCCGTAGCGAAGCGCCTGATTGATTCCGGACAATAGCGCCCCTTGCCCGCTCAGATTGCGGGCGAGAGCCGTCTGTGCGAAGGGCAGCCCTTGCGCATCCGTGCCCCATACGAGCACAAAGAGGTTGGATTCGACACGAGGCTCTCGCCGGCGGTCAACTGTCATGAGGGAGTTCTCCAATTGAGTTGCTGGCGTGATGATCATCTATTGAGTTGAAATGGGTCTGTGATGGATGGCCGTACGGGAAGCAAAAAGGTAACCGGGGGTGGGTACGGAGGTCACCATCAAGGGAGGAGAAAGATAGCGCAATAGATGACCTGCCAGAGCAGGTATGGGAGCGCGGGCGAGGGCGCCCGCGCCACACAAGCTACTGAATCAGCGTCCCGCCCGGGTCTTCTTCCGGCGGAATGACGACAGCCGCGGCGACGCGGTCGCCCGGCTCGAGTTGCAATAGCCTTACGCCCTGGGCCGCGCGGCCGGACTCGCGAATGGTGCTTGAATCCATGCGGATGATCTTGCCGTACTGGCTGATGAGCATCACTTCCGACTCTTCGGTGACCTGCGCGATTCCGGTAACTTTGCCATTGCGAGCAGTGGTCTTGACGTTGATCACGCCCGAGCCACCACGTCCCTGCAGACGATATTCGTCAGCGGGCGTGCGCTTGCCATAGCCGTTTTCGGTGACAGATAGAATCAGCGAACCTCGAATCGGCAGCGTTTCATCGGTCGCGACCGCCTCGGCAACTCCGGCTTTGGCTTTTACTTTCTCGGCATCTTCTTCGGCCTTCTTCACGTCTTTGGGCGTGGTTGCCATGCCGACGATGTAGTCACCCTCATCGAGCTTCATGCCTCGCACGCCGAATGCAGGTCGTCCCATCGGCCGAACGTCCTCTTCGTCGAAG
>JAFAGX010000616.1 GCA_019237515.1 Acidobacteriaceae bacterium | reverse complement strand
CGATCCTGATGTTTCCATTCTTTTCCAACTCCTCCAAGATTGGACTGCGCCGGCGAATCTCGACCAGATCTAGCGGTCACACTGTTCTTTAGCCCACGACCTGGTTGCGGTTCGAGCAAGCTGCAAAGACAAAAAACTAGGCGGAGTGATTGCGCAGCTGCCGAGCGCCGTGCTTAGAAATCTGGGACGTTCCAGCTCCATTATCCACCGAGTCGCACGGTTTTTTTGTAACCTTCCTTCTCGTTCCTGACATGTGCATTACGGCATCGTGATTTGTGAAATTTTCTTACCATCTCTTGCTCACATGGCCGGAACCCACACATTGTCTGGAGCGAGAAGCTCAGAATTTGAAAGCTCAGTCTGGATTTTGACGCGCTGCAAAGTTGCCTTTTTTCCTGGCACAGCCTCGAATACCACGTAGTACTGATTGGAGAGCAGCTTCTGCAAGCGTTCCAGATAAGGCTTAAAGCTAACCAGAGGCGACGTCCCGAGAGAAAAACATTCGCCGCCGGTTTCATCTGCGATCTTGGAAAGTCCGGACAGCCCCGTTTGCAGGTCCCAACCGCTTCGGCCAGCTCGGCCGACCCCTGCCGCGTATAGGGGATAAACGATGACGTTGTAACGCTGACTGATCTCGCTCGCCGACGTCGCATCCGCACTGATGGTGGGCATACTGTGATATACAGTGCCGAAGTTTGGTCCGAGACGGGAAGGCTGAGGTGTTTCACCCCGGAGCCGGTCGATTCCGTCGCTCACCATCAAAACCTCACGACGTATTTTCTGCTGAGGCCAACTCTTTACGAGGCTAATCAGCGACAGGTATGGGCTGTCCATAGTGGAGAATGAACCCCGAGGCAACCGAACCGCTTTGATCACAAGATCATGATCAGCGGTGAAGTTCTGAACTACGTTAACGGTCGCGTTCGACATATAGGCGACGCCGATAAGCGTCGAGGCTGGCTGGGCGTTGATGAAATCCTTGATATCACTGAGATTGTTTCCCACCGATGAGTTAAGCGTATCGTCGATCAAGATCATCAACTGAAGCGCAGCGTTGTCACCTTGTGCGAGGATCAATTGTGTAACTTGAAGGAAATTCTTTCCTTGTTTCACTTTCACATCTTGCGATTGCAGAGGCGGAAGTTCCTTCTCATCGCGGAGAGCGGCGTCCGTGATCACCAAGTGAACCGGAACCGTCTTCGGAGTGGTTTTTTCCTGTGAGTGGGCGATCGGGCTGATCAATATCAAGGCACCGAATGTGCCTAGCAGTGTAAGCCCCAATTTGTGAGTTTTCATGTTGCTCTCCTGTTGACTGCGAAGATTAAGTGTTGCAAGTTCACAATGAAGTGCAACTTAGCCCGTGCTGATGAGGGCAATGCTAAGCGCCTCCCCTACACGGGATCTTTTGATCGTGATGTCCGTGGAAGAAGCGAGAATGCGAGTGGAACATGTGCTGACCAATCAAGTAGCCAAAGACCCCGCCCACCGCCACGTCCGCGGGAAAGTGTTTTAATCCTGTCACGCGTGTTACTGAGACAGTCGTGGCCGTTCCGTATGCCAGGAATTGCACCCAGGGGCGAGGGTATTCGTGCGCCAGCACACTTGCCATGGACCAAGTCAGACCGGAATGCATGGATGGAAACGAACTGTCAATGTTGTTGTTGACCCAGAAACGACCATGCCCGGCACCCTCGAGAGGTCGTTCCCGGCCTGCCACTAACTGGGTGACAGCACCCACAGCCAGGTCGTTGGCGAAGGCTTCGAACCCCAGGATACCGGCCTCCTGCGCACGTTCGTTCTTCTTCGCTATGCCAGCCACGAGCAAAATTCCCGTTGTTGCGACGGTTGAATATAAACCGGCATCGGAGATGTGCTGACTAACGCTCAGATTGTCATGCGGGATCGCTGCTGTTACGTGTTTATCCGCAGCAATCAATCCTGCCGTGGCTATCAGGAAGAGCGCGTCCCACTTCAGATTGTGGCGACGAAACGGAGCTGAGTAGATCTGTTTCTGCTCTACCGGCCCCCGCTTGATCAGCGCCGTTAAGCTCCCGTCCGAAGAGGAGACAGTTTTTTTCTTGTCTTGCTGGGGAGGTCCTCCCGGCGGTCCGTTGCAGTCCGGGCCTTCGAATTGCCGTGCGTTGGTTGGTGCCAGGAGGCACGCTGCTTCCGGGACTACTTGCGCCACTGCCGCGAGCGAGAGCAAGGCAGCACACAGTACCCGGCTGAGGAATCGTTTCGCCGCGTGAAATCTCAAGGACTACTCCGTTCGATGCGTCATTTTCTGCTGCGGCACTTTAGGTTCGTTGAACGGAAGATCGACTGTCATGGGACTGTGATCGGAGATCGGCTCTGGCAGACAATTGTTCAAATCGCCCATCGTTCGGGCAAAATGCGGCGCAAAACGATATGGTCCTTGCAGGTCCCGTGGACTCGCCGGATTGGACTTCACGAAGATCCAATCGAGCTTGAACTTGGCCACGCCAACCTTTCCCCAGATCAATTCAGTCACGAACGTGGGAGTGAATCCTGCACTTCCGCGCTCGTTCGAGTCTGCCAATGTTCCAGATGTGCCGTTTATAGTCCGCTCGGGAACACCGCGAAAATCGAAAGCATGCCCATCCGCAAAGCGATATTTCTCGATAGTGGAGAACAATCCGCGCTCTAGATTTGGGGACGCGCCAGGAATATTCGCCGACGTAGGGTCGATGCGGTATTGGATTCCAGATAGCTTACCTGCTGCCTTTGCGCCGCTATAAATTAGGCCAACTCCGGTCGACCACTGAATGCCCTTCGTGGTCCAGAAGTCCACGCTTCCATACCTCTTATAGAGCATGTTTTCTACGCTCGTCGGAGTTGAGTCGCTGCCGGTGGTGTTGAAATCGCCAGCCACTATGACCGAATGGGGAATATCGTGAACCTGTTTTAACAGCTCCTCCATTTGTCGCCGGCGGATCTTAGGCTTGGCACGGTTCTCCAGGTGCGTGGATACCACGGTCACCATATGGCCCGGCGCCTCTGGCACGTCTAGATCGACAATCAGCATCGAGCGTTGTCCGCGGCGTACCTCGCGCGACAAGTCCTCGCCAATTAGGATGGCCGCTTTTCGCTTACCTTTTTCCAACGGCCGGATTTTGCTCTCCTGAAACCAATCGTACCCGACTGTGAAAGGAACCAGCTTTGCCGAACGGATTGGGTAGCGGGAGAGCACCGCATTTCCGTGCAGTGCCCGCAGACGGTTCTTGTCGACCGTGAACTCTTCCAGAAGCTGCTCCCGAGATTGCTCGTCCTCGCCGTCGTCGAATGTGTCGGTCCCTAGCTGCTTGGAGTCGATCTCGAGAAACTCCACGCCATAAGCCCAATTCATGTTCAGGATCTCGCCAAGTTCACGGATGACTTCTCGGTATCGTGTTCGCTTCACACCCCAGTCGACTTCGTTCAAGACCCACACGTCGGCGGCCTTCAAGAGCTCAATGTCCCGAGGTATCCTCTCAAGATTTACCTTGCGGATCCTCTTGCCGTGCTCCTTCGCATGCTTGCGCTCCTCGGCGACCTTCGCCATGAAGTTTTCCTTGTCGGTCAGAAGAAGTTGGATCTCGTCGAGTTCAAGTCCCCGCTCAATGTTCCAAAAAGCAACGCGGAGCGTAGGGCCAAGCCCCTCCACTTCGGGTGGATGCGGTCTTGTACCGCGATAATAGGCCTCATTGTTAATGAAAGGAGTCGTGGTAATGACGTGAAGCTTGCTTGCAAGCTCGGGGCTCAGTTCCTGAGTCGATCTAAGCTGAAGAAGTTCGTCGTAGGAGAACAAGGGAGGGCTTGCGTCGCGTGTGTAGTCTTCTCCCAGCAGAAATGCTACTCCGACCAGAACCGGCCATAAGCCTACCAGAAGACTGACACATGCCCTTTTTCCCATTCTTCTCATTCGGTGTCTCCCTGAGACCCTTATTGCCGGTTATCCTGTAAGAGGCTTTCATTTTGTCGTGCCGAGGAGATCCTTGATCATTTGCTGGGGCCCTGGCGGGAAGCGCTACGCTCATCGCCTCCGATAGCGAGGTCGCAGCCGGAGGGAAATAACTACAGCATGCCATTTGGACCACCGGTAACTGTCATTTGTGACAGGGAGATCTCTTCACGGATCGCCATGCGATGCGATAGTTCTTTAGTCAGCGGTTACACTTATTCAGCATCTTCAGCATCAACTAGGCTTTGCGAGAAAAAACTGGGACGGCGAATGAGGGGAAATCCTTGATTGCATTGCCGCCATCAGTCACATTATTTCGCCGTTACTTTTGCCGATGCGTCGGTGTCCAGTGCACTTCATATCGTTAGTGGCATGAAGCGTCATCCTGAAACGTGGCGCTCCCCAACATCTGGGTCACAAAGTGTCCGCAGGTTATGAGCTTTTGCGACAGCGGGTCTTCGCGCAAAGCGTTTGGAGAGGTCGTGTACTTGGCCGTGTCCATTGATTTCTTCGCGGCCACTAGCTGATCACTCCATTGCTGAACCAGGTCAAAAACGTGACGGAGCAACTGCACCGCATTGCGGTCGCCATCGGTCGAGGTCGCCGCTTCCGCCAGCTGCAGGCTCTGCGACGCCTGATCGCGATAGCCATTGACCCACTCATCGGTGATCCCATACCCACCCCGAATGGCTGAGGCCAGCGTTGTAGCCCACTCCCGCAGGCGCGCGATTTCTTCAATGCCGGCTTTCATAAACTCCTGCGACAACGCGGCACTATTTGCTGGCTGCGAAGTAGCAGCAGGGGAGGCCGAGCTGCCGGCCGTCGTCGTACCACTTGCCCCCGCAGGAAGGGTCAGGACTATGCCTAGCCCGTCGAAACTCACTGAACCCTTGCCGATGCTGGCCAGGGCCGACACGTCCACGAACGACCGGCCATTCTGGTCAATCACGTCGGCCTTTCCGCTCTGTCCATTGACCGCTACATTTCGTTGCTGCAGCTGCGTTTGCGCGAAAGTAGTGCAACTGAGCACGGCCGCGAAAACCAGGGGAAGAATGCTTCGGGAATGCTGTCTCATGAGGCTCATCCTCTCAAATCAACTGCGATCTCAACCAATTGTCAGGCACCGCACAGCGCTCATTCCCCTCGACGCAAGCCGAAGAGTCCTATCTCGTCAATCATCTGTTTGCCG
>JAFAGX010000594.1 GCA_019237515.1 Acidobacteriaceae bacterium | reverse complement strand
TCCGGTCACTTCGCCAGCTTGCTTTACAAGTTGCAGATCGCCGCAGGTGTTCGTAAATGTTCCCGACTTCTCGTAGGCGCTTGCAGCCGGGAGGACAACATCTGCGATCTCGGCGGTAGGTGTTAAGAACATGTCCTGCACGACTACAAAGCTTCCGGAGAACACAAAAGGATCGATCGCAAACTGGTCAACCGGGTTTGCCCCGACGACGTAAAGCGCTTTCAATGTTCCGGCTCTTGCAGCATCGACCATCTGCGGAATGGTTAATCCCGGTGGCGACGGCACTCCTGCCCAGTCGTCGCGGAATTTGGCGGGCTCGGCGACACGATGGTAGCCAGGCAGCAGATCGGGGTAAAGCCCCATATCGGCCGCGCCCCGCGAGTTGGCATAATCGCCCAGGCAGACTAGCCTCGCATCCTGAATGTGAGAAGCGAACTCGACCAGCGCACCGATGTCGTCGCCGCGAAGTTCGGATCCAAAGATAATGGCGAGCTTCGGCTCGCCCCGGACCTTATCGCGGAAATTAATCCAAGCTTCGCGGCCGGAGTTTGCGCCAGTAGTGGCGCCTAGGGCTGAGTCATCCCCCGCCAGAAAATTTGCAACCTGACCTTCCGCACCGGCAGGAGTTAGCAGGAATGATGTGGATTGCCGCCGCAGCTTGATCGGGTTCGCGTTGACCAAGTACAGACGGGCGCGACGCAGGCGAACATTGTTACGGATCTGCCAGGCGAGCAGCGGATGCTGGTTTGTGGGATCGTTGCCGATCAGCAAAATAGCCGGGGCCTGGGCCACATCCCGCATGCTGGCGGTCATCTCGTGTTTGCCGGCCATTGCCGCCGCGAATGCCGGAAAATCTGCGGTGCGGTGATGGTCGATATTGTTGGTGCCCAGCACCACCCGGGCAAATTTCTGGAGCAAGTAATTTTCTTCATTCGTGGTGCGGTTTGAACCGACCACGCCAATTGCGCGCCCGCCTTCTTTATCAGCGATCTCACGAAACTTCTTTCCGATGAGCCCAAACGCTTCTTCCCAGCTCGTCGGGATCAGGCGGCCGTTTTTGCGAATTAACGGCTGCTTGATCCGGTCCCGGTGATGGGCGAAATCGAAAGCATACCGGCCCTTGATGCAGAGAAAATCGCCATTGATGCCGCCCTTATCGCGGTTGTCTCCACGAACAATGTCCATGCCGGTATCGGAGCGGCGAACGCCCAGAGTGGTTTTGCAGCCGTCTCCGCAATGCGTACAGACGGTGCCGACATGCTTCATCTCCCACGGCCGTGTCTTGTAACGATATGCCCCGGAAGTTAGCGCACCCACAGGACAAATGTCGATGCACATGCCGCATTCTTCGCACTCAAGGTGATCTTCTTTATTGGGCGCAATGATCGAACTGACCCCACGGTTTTGAACGCCGAGCGCCCAAACGTCCATGCCTTCTCCACACACCCGCACGCAGCGGTAACAAAGAATGCACCGCGGCCGATCGAAATATACGACGGGCGACCATTGCTGCTCTTCGCGATGGTTCTTGATGTCGATGAATTTGGATTCCGCAGCCCCGTAGGAGAAAGTCATGTCCTGCAGTTCGCATTCGCCGCCCGCATCGCAAACAGGACAATCCAGTGGATGATTTCCGAGCAGTAATTCAACCATACCCTTGCGCGCCTGCCGGATCTCATCACTTTCGGTGGTTACCGCCATGCCTTCGCTGATGACTGTTGTGCACGCTGTCTGCAGCTTCGGCATCTTCTCAACTTTCACCAGACACATCCGGCAAGCGCCCTGCAGAGACAGATTGGGGTAATAACAAAACGAAGGCACTTCGATGCCAACGCTCTTGCAGGCCTCAATTAGAAGTGTGCCTGCGGGAGCCGTGACCTTCTTTCCGTCAACCGTGATGTTTACATCGGGCATAAAAATCGTCGTCGGACGTTCGTCGTTCGCCAGAACCCGGTTCCGCACGGGCAAGGATGAATGACGAGCTAGGCTAAGACTGGTACTTGCTCCACCGCTCCTGCCTTTTCAAACGGACAGGGTTTGCCGTCCAAATGATCCTCAAACTCCTTCCTGAATTTCTTGACGATGGAAATCGTGGGCATTGCTGCCGCATCACCCAATGGGCAGAAAGTACGCCCCAGCATGTTCTCCGATAAGTATTGGATGTTATCGATGTCCTTTTTGACGCCGGCTCCGGAATGAAAACGGGTGAGCGTCTTCTTTAACCAGTCGGTGCCTTCGCGGCAGGGAATGCACCAGCCGCAGCTTTCGTGCTGATAGAACTTCATGATGCGAAGTGCGAATTTCACGATGCAGGTGGTGTCATCAACTATTACAACTCCCCCGGAGCCTAGCATGGATCCCGCTTTCATCATGGAATCAAAATCCATGGAGACATCGACTTCGTTCGCGGTCAGAAGGGGACAGCTTGATCCCCCCGGTACCACGGCCTTCAGCTTGTGTCCGTCGGGGATTCCACCGCCCACGTCATAAATCATCTTTTTCAGGTTGTAACCCATGGGCAGTTCATAGACGCCGGGATTGTTCACATGTCCGCTCAGGCAAAACAACCGGGTTCCCCCATTCTTCGGCGGACCCAGCTTGGCAAACCAATCCGCGCCACCCAAAATAATATGGGGCACGCTGGCAAGGGTTTCGGCATTATTAATGACGGTGGGACCACCCCATAATCCAACCACCGCCGGGAATGGCGGACGAATGCGTGGAATGCCGCGCTTGCCCTCGAGCGACTCCATCAAGGCTGATTCTTCACCCACTTCATAGGCTCCAGCGCCGCCGTGCCAATACACATCGAAATCGTAGCCACTCCCGAAAATGTTCTTACCCAAAAAGCCCTTCGCATAGGCATCCTTGATTGCCTTCTGCATGATATTGGAGAGGTAACGATATTCACCGCGGATGTAGATGTACCCATTGTGCGCGCCGACTGCCATTCCGGCGATCATTACGCCTTCAATCACGGAATGAGGATCGTGCTCAAAAATCAGGCGATCTTTGCACGTACCCGGCTCGCTTTCGTCTCCATTGCACAGGATGTATTTCGGCTTCGCAGACTGCTTGGGGACGAACGACCATTTCAAGCCGGTATTGAACCCGGCGCCACCGCGGCCGCGAAGGCCGGAATCCTTCACCTGAGTGATGATCTCGTCCGGCGACATCCCAACGGCCTTTTGCACCGCCTTGTAGCCATCGAGCTCGAGATACCTGTCGATATCGGTCGCACCAAGACCGAATCGCCTGGAGACGATCTTAACTTCGTCGGGATGGGAGACCAGGGAAGCCATACAAATTGTGTAATTTAGTAATTGCGTAATTTGGTAATTTTCAATTACATAATTACAAAATTTCCCAATTACCAAATTTGATCTATTGTGTTCCTTGCTCCAAATACTCTTTCAACACCCTGTCCATCTTTTCTGGCGTAAGATTTTCGTGGAAGTCATAGTTGACCTGCACGGCGGGAGCCCAGCTGCACGCGCCGATGCATTCCACTTCTTCGAGCGAAAACATTCCGTC
>JAFAGX010000039.1 GCA_019237515.1 Acidobacteriaceae bacterium | reverse complement strand
CTTGCGATACGCCGACCTAACCAGCAGCGGCGAGCCAGTGACAGACGATCGCAATAATCCGCTCGTCGGAGTCACGGGCCACGGTCCGGAAGTGCACCTCGATGTTTTCGGTACCGGATTTCTGGTCTCAGACAGTGGACAAATCCTGACCAATCATCACGTCGCCGAACCTTGGTGGGACAACGATGACCTGAAGGAGATGACCGAGCAGGGCGTTGAGCCGATTGCTGCCGAAATGACGGTATATTTTCCTGGCATGGACCACGGTGTCACGGTCACTACAGAAAGAATTTCTTCGGACGCGGACGTCGCTCTTCTGAAGGGGGATTTTTCCAAAGCGAGAATCAAAGAAATCGCGTTTGCCGATGGTCATGGCTCGGCTGTGAGCGGAGGGCCGGTCGTGCTTCTTGGATATCCGACGGGCATTAACGCCATCCTTGCCCGCACCGGTGAACAAACACTTCAATCGATTGCCAAATCAACCAAAGGTGAGCCGAAAGAAGTGATGGAAGAACTCGCTCGCCGACATTTGATCCGGCCGGTTGTCACGCAGGGCCACATCGGCGACGTTCTGCCCGACAAAATCATCTACGACGCCCAGACCACATCGGGCGGCTCGGGTGGCCCTCTTTTCAATAGCGAAGGCAAAGTGATCGGGATTAACTTCGCCATGGTGCGCGATTTTGGAGGATCAAATTTCGCTATACCGATCGGCTACGGAAAGTCTCTCTTGAAGCACTAGGAAATTCACGAGTCAAAAAGCCAGGGCGAACCGCCTCGCAAACTAACAAGCGTGTCGAAGCACCTTCGAGACAATCAAGCTTCCGGCGCTCCGCGAGTCTCATTCCATGCGTTAATTCCCAGCAAGAACGAAGCGGCAAGTCCCGCGAGGGCCGTCGCGGGGATGGTTTTATAACCCCACTGAGCCACCAACGGACCACTGAGTACGATCCCCACAGCCGTGGCCAGCGCCAGGGCAGCGTTCAGCAGTCCAACCGCCGCGCCTTCACTAAAAGGCGTCAAGCGCGCGCCAAGATCGGTCCCCGAGACGTTCAGGAGGGGCCACGCGATGACGATTAACGCAAAGCCCACCGCTCCGAACAGTGAGCGATTTCCGAACGATACCAAGAACGGTGCCAACAGAAGCCCGAAGCCGACCATGCGCAATGCTAAGACTGACTGGTAGACGCGGCCGGCGCCGTAGCGGGCCGTGAGATGACTGGTTAGGACGTACAGCGCGATGCCGACGGCCGAAGTTCCTGCATAGATCATCGCGGTGGTGCGCGTGGCGATGTGGTAGCTTTCCGACAGCATAAGCGGGAAATAGGAGAAGAAAGCGGCCACGGCGAAGGCCAGTACAAACCAAGACAGCAGAAACCGCCCGAACCGCGTGCCTACTGCTTGGGGTAGCCTGAGCAAACCAGGTAAATTCAAATGATAAAAATGGAGCCCAACTCCAGATGGCAGACTAAGCTTCGGAAAGATGGCGAGAGCCCGTACGTTCAGGTGAAGGTGCGGGCTTTGAGCGGCCGTACCCGCTGGGCGAACCGACTTTGACAACGGCAACCCGACACCACCCAGCGCCATGGCCAGCAGGACGATTGCGACCGAGACCCACAGCGCGACCGAGGTGTCCCCACCAGAGAATGCCGCGGCTAGCAGCAGTCCCACGACCTGACCGCTCGCATTGAAGCTCTCGAGCCAACCAATGCGCGCTTCCCATTCGGCTTGGACCGTAAAATCGACGATGAACAACGTCGCGAGCGTTGCCGCGCCACCCGAGCCGGCACCTAAAGCGAAAGCTGATACTAACCAGGAGGGCAGCTCTCTCAACATGACCATGCCGAGGATTCCTGCGGCGGTGAGAAGAAAACTGCCAAGAAACAGATTGCGGTACGCTTTGATGCGCTCCGCCAGCATGCCCCACAGGGGTGAGGTTAACAGGCCGAAATTGTATGCCCCCAGGACATACGCTACGGTGGAAAGTCTATGAGAAAGGGCCTCGACGGTCAGAGGCAGCAGGACCGGAAGCAGGCCTGCAGTGACCATCCCCAGAAGCAGATAAGCGAGATACCACGGGCGGATATAGCGGCGCGGTGCAGTGATAGCGCGAATGGCAAGCGCCAGTCGATCGTTCCTCGTAGATCTGTCAGATGGAGCGATTTCTAACTGCTGCGTCACGATTTCTGGTCCAGGTTGCAACAAGATGAAAAGCACTCGTCACCCAGTCGGAGGGCTGGGATCCCCGGCGGTGAGGCGAGGGATTTTAACGAACGATGCGCCTCGCTCCCCTGGAATCCTCGCACGCTCCGAGGGTCCTTCAAAGAGATACGAAGGTGTCGCCAACACCTTCGTTCAATTGTTCTGGTTCTCGAGGTCTGTTGTCATGTGTTTGCGATGAAGTGGTTGGGACGCAGGCGCGGAATCTCCTGGTTACAACGACAGGCATGACCGCAATCGATCGCCGTGATCGGCAACCTCCATCAGTTTCCTAGCGGCGAAAGAACCTCCCGCAGTCCTCTTGCTTTCGATGCGGCAGCGATGACACTGCTCGAAGGACGCCAGCGAATGACCGAGCTTCAAACTCGCGCAGCATCGTCGCTTCACGACGCGGTCGAACTGCGCCGAAAGTTTCGCGCGGCATTCCTCGCCGTCGCACCTGCGATGTTCCTTGCAAGCCTTGACCAGACGATCGTTGCAGCCGCGCTCCCGGCTATGGCTCTTTCCTTTGGAGGCCTCGCGCATGTGACGTGGACCGTCACCGGCTATCTCTTGGCTGCGACGGTTGCTGCCCCCATCTACGGCCGCCTTGGTGATGCATTCGGACGACGCCGCATGTTGCTGTGGTCGCTTCTGTTCTTCTTTGCAGGTTCTTTCGCCTGCGCCGTCGCCTCTTCTCTGGCGCGCCTAGTCATTGGCCGTTGCCTTCAAGGATTTGGAGGGGGCGGACTGATGACCTTAGCACAAGCATTGATCGGCGAAGTTGTGTCTCCCAAAGAGCGAGGCCGCTTTCAAGGGTGGTTTGGAGCGGTCTTCGCTTTGGCCAGCACCATCGGCCCAGCCGCCGGTGGCTTTCTGACGCAGTACATCAGTTGGCGTTCGATTTTCTGGATCAATATTCCCTTATCGATTGTGGCAGGCGCAACCGCACTTCGTATTCGCACTGCGGATGGTGCTGGAAGATATCGAACGGATTATCCGGGAGTATTTTTCTTCACTCTCGGTACGGTCGTCCTATTGTTGGCGCTCACCTTTGGCGGACACGAAATCGGTTGGACATCAGCTCCGCTCTTGGGTCTCCTCGCATTTTCTGGTTTAAGTTTTGTCTTGCTCTGTACGACCGAGCGCCACAGTCCAGATCCTCTTTTGCCGCCGAGGTTAGTGAGCAATCCTGTCATCTGGCGCGCCACGCTGATCGTTCTGCTTTTCGCCTCCGTCTTATTCGGATTCATTGTCCAATTACCGCTTTTTCTGCAGGCAGAGTTCGGGGTCAGTACCAACATCTCCGGACTCCTTCTCATTCCACTCACTGTCGCGCAGGTCGCTGTATCCACATCCACCGGCCTGCGCATTTCGTCGACTGGCCGCCCTAGAAATCTGATGCTTGTGGGATTGTTCGTAGTCAGCCTGGCATCGTGGGCTCTGATCGCAGCGCTCAGTCACGGTCCCGCTTGGGTGGCACTTCTGACATTCCTGATTGGCGCGGGACTTGGTTCAACCATGCCGGCGGCGCAGACCATGGTGCAGTGGGCCGCGGGCGAGAGTGATCTAGGAGAGGCTATAGCATTACTGTCTTTTGCGCGAAGTGTAGGTGGTGTCTTCGGCGCTGCAATTACCTCAGCCATCCTTGTGGCGATCGAGCCGACTGTTGCTGGTTCGTCGGCGTTTCGCGCGTCCGGATTTCAATGGATGTTCTTTGCGTTAGGCATACTCGCGCTCCTTGCCGCGATGATCGTGGCAACGCTACGAGATGTGGATCTTAGCCAGCCTCAACGCGACGGACTGTTGCAGAAATCAACGATCTGAGATCCTCCAGTCGAGTGATGGGAAATTGCCAGAACCCATCGTTGAACTCTCTCGATCGAGGCTCGCGCATCCGCTACTGATACAAAGGTGTTGAGGATACCATCGTGCAATTGCTTGGCTTCAGCTTTGCTGATGAGATGTTTTTATCCCAGAACGAAGAGAGATGAAGGCCATGCGCAGCACACCGAAAGCGATGACAATGATCGGAATAGCTCTGTTCCTGGCGGCGATATCGTTCGCACAGCAGATAAAGACCGACTACGACCGTAACGCAGACTTCCGGCAGTACAAAACATTTTCGTTTGAGAAGATTCAAACCGAGAATCCGTTATGGGTCGACCGCATCACCTCGGCCGTCAGCACCGCGCTTACCCAAAAAGGCTTGACCCAGGTCTCGTCGGGTGGCGACATTTCCATCGTTGCCGTGGAAATGACCAAAGATCACGAGACTCTCAACACCTTTTATGACAGTTTCGGTGGGGGATGGGGATGGCGCTGGGGTGGTGATCAGTTCGGAGACGCGACCACAACGACCGACACTTACAGGGTAGGCACCCTCGTGGTTGACTTGTTTGACACAAAGAGCAAAAAGCTGGTTTGGCGCGGCTCCGAGAGTGACGCCCTCTCCGACAAGTCGTCGAAGAACATCAAGAATCTGGACAAAGGTGTGGAGAAGTTGTTCCGGGAGTTTCCGCCTAAGGCGTGAGCTCCGGTCGGGCTCACTTTGAAGCTTCAGTACGCTCCAGTGCTTCGAGCACCGCGTGCGGCCGGATGGGCAGATGACGGACGCGCGCGCCGGTGGCAGCGAAGATGGCATTTCCAATCGCCGGCGCAACCGGTGTCGTCGCCGGCTCACCCAGCCCCACCGGCGCTTCCGTACTTGGCAGAAACTCCACCTCGACCTCTGGGACATCTCCCATGCGCAGCAACGTATACGTGTCCAGGTTCGTATCCTTCGGTTGACCTTTCACGAATTCTGAGCCTTCGTGCAGGGCCATGCTCAGTCCCCACAATGCCGCTCCTTCCACTTGAGCCTCTGCACTGTTGGGATGAATGACGGTACCAGCGTCGATGACCAGACTCAGCTTCTCTACCGTCACGTGACCGTCGGTGCGATTCACCCGCACGCGTGCGGCACACGCAGTCCAAGTTGGCATGCGCCGTTCCTGTCCGAACGTGGTTGCAATGCCGAGCCCGACGTCTTTGGGGTTCGGCTTGCCCCAACCCACCTTCTCCGCAAGACGGGCAAGGACCGCTGCTTGACGGCGAGCGCCGCCGACGGAATTCGGCGCCGAGCCGGCATTTCGACCGGCGCCATCGAGCATTCCCAGCCGAAACTTCACTGGATCCAGCCCGGCTGCGTACGCCGCCTCGTCCATAAAACTTTCCACGGCCCAATTCGTCCAGCCAGAGCCGACCGATCGCAGCCAACCCG
>JAFAGX010000337.1 GCA_019237515.1 Acidobacteriaceae bacterium | reverse complement strand
TCGCGGGTATCAGGTGCTCCGCAAGCGAGACGCAGTACTCCGGGAGGAAAACCACCTTAAGCCGTCCGCGTACCGCGGGATCGCCGTCAATGGTGCCGGCCAGATTGTTAATGAACTTGATAATCAGTTTAGCCAAATGATAGGCGGGAGCAGCTTTGCCGGCAAAGAAGAACGTGCGTGGCACCATGTCCGCATTCGGATTTTCGCGCAGCCGGTTGTAGCAAACGATGATTCGCAGCGCGTTCAGTAATTGCCGCTTGTACTCGTGGATGCGCTTGATCTGGCAATCGAAAACTGTGTCGGGATCGACGATTTGTCCAGATGTCGTTTTGAGCCAATCGGCGAATTTGACTTTGGCCTCACGCTTTGAGGTGTGGAACGCCGCCTGAAACCCCGGATCACCGGCCAGCGGTTTTAGTTGCTTCAACTGGCTCAAGTCAGTGATCCATTGTTCGCCGATGGCATTGGTGATCGCTCCCGAGAGCCCGGGATTCGATTCCAGCAGCCAGCGCCGTGGCGTGACCCCGTTGGTCTTGTTGTTGAAACGCTCCGGATACATGTCGGCCAGGTCTTTAACGGTCGTAGTGCGAAGCAATTTCGAGTGGACGGCAGCAACTCCGTTCGTACTATGCGAGCCAACGATGGCGAGGTTTGCCATGCGAATCTTGCGTGAAGGCTTTTCTTCCACCAGGCTGATGCGTTCAATCCGGCCCTCATCCCCAGGAAACCGAACGCGGGCCTCATCGAGCAGCCGGCGATTGATCTCGTAAATAATTTCCAACTGCCGCGGAAGAAGAAGTTGAAACCATGCTGCCGGCCATTTCTCGAGAGCCTCGGGCAGCAGCGTGTGGTTCGTATACGCCAGGGTTTTGCGGGTCAGGTCCCATGCCAGGTCCCATCCAAGGTGCGCGTCATCCAACAAGATGCGCATCAATTCCGCGACCGCCATCGAAGGATGTGTGTCATTGAGTTGGATAGCTGCCTTCTCCGGCAACTTCTCCCAATCCGTGTTGTGCCGCAAGAAACGCCGTATTAAATCGGCCAGAGAGCAGGCAACCAGAAAATACTCCTGCATGAAGCGCAACTCTTGCCCCGCCATTGTGGAGTCATCCGGATAGAGCACCCGGGTCAGCGACTCCGCTTCAAGGGTTCCACTCAGCGCACCCACGAAATCCCCGGTACCGAATTCCTGGAAATCAAAATAATCGGGAGCTGAGGCGGCCCAGAGGCGGAGAGTGTTGATGGTTTTTCCTCCGTAGCCGACCACGGGACGATCGTACGGAATTCCCCACAGGCTGGATGGTTGATTGGGAATTACATCAACTTTTCCGTCTCGCACTTTGAAGCTGACGTTCAGCTTGACTTCTACTTTCTCGTGCTCGCGGGAAATCTCCCAGGGGTCACCGTTCCGCAACCAGTTGTCGGGATTTTCCTGTTGCCACCCGTTAACAAAAGATTGTCGAAACATTCCGTACTCGTAGCGCAAACCATAGCCGGTTGCCGGAAGCTGCATGGTGGCCATCGAGTCCAGAAAGCACGCCGCCAGCCTGCCCAAGCCGCCATTGCCGAGACCCGCATCCGGTTCCTCTTCGCTCAACTCCTGCCAATCAATGCGCTTCTCATGAACAATGTCTTGAATTAGTGGATCAAGCAAGAGATTGGTGACGTTGTTGTTAAGCGAACGCCCGAGGAGAAACTCCATCGAGAGGTAGTAAATGCGCTTGGCATTCTGTTGCTCATAGGTGGTCTTGGTCTGCACCCAGCGCTGCGCCAGAATGTCGCGCACAGAATGTGCGAAAGCTTCGAAGCGTTCGCGGGCGCTTGCGAGTTTCGGATCGATGGCACGATCAAAAACCAGATGTCGTTCGTAAATGGAGCCTTTTTTCTCGGCAAATTGAAACGCATCCCCGCCGTACCGCTCATAAAGCTCCGCGACGTTTTGTGGCTTCGCGATAGGGACGATCTTCCCGGGTTTCGCTTGGGCTACGGGTTTTGTACTCATTGAAGGTCCTCGCAATCCTGTTTGTCTAACATTGATTAGTTACGGCTTGGAAAGGTTTCGCAGTTGCGACTCACATTCCTACGTGGCGATCGTCATCCCAAAGCCGAACCGCCGCTCGGGACAGATTGTGTTCATAACTAAGCGCACTGAGACTGGCGGGACTCAGCAGAAAATATTTTCCTCCAGTGGGCCCCACACCCAGCCAGCAGCCGGCCAATACGCGGATGAGGTGTCCGCTCGAAAAGAGCAAAACATCCCCAGCCACGCTGCGAATTCGCTGGACAACCCGGTTAGCCCGCTCGCCGATCTGTTGTGGTGACTCCCCTCCCGGACAACCGTCGCGAAACAGATCCCAGTCGGGTTGTTGTTGCAGAATTTGCTTCGAGGTCAGCCCTTCAAAGTTGCCATAGTTCCATTCCACGAGATCACGATCGATCTCGGCGACGCCTCCGAATCCCGCCAGCTCGCAGGTTCGAGACGCGCGCTGCAACGGACTGGTAAAAACCTTGGCGAAACTCAGCCCATTCATCCGCTCGCCCAGGCGTACGGCATTGCGTTCGCCATCGGCGGTCAGAGGCAGATCGGTGAGGCCGGTATGCTGACCGGAGTGGGTCCAAGCGGTATTGCCATGTCTCGCCAAATACACGACGGGAAGTTTTTCGCTCATTCTGTATGTCTCGGCAATCACTTCGACGCGCTGATAGTTTTAGCCGGCTTCTGGCTGATGATCGGCACTTCTTGCGATCGGCCCGAAATGTCATTGTAGGTGATGCTGTTTTCGCCGACGTGCACCAGGACTTCCCGTCCGGCTATGTACCTGACTGTGGTTGTGCCCAGGGTATCGGTGTACAGAACCTGGTAAATCGTCCCGGCAACTTTAAGGGACACATCGTAGGTAGCAGCTGCTGACGATGAGTTATCGCCAGCAAGTTGATGCGGCTTCACATCCAGGATTGTGGCCACTTCATACTTAGCCGATGGCTCGCAAAAAGCTGGCAGTGTGGCTGCACAAAGAATGATCACAAGCAACGATTTCAGCATGAAGATTTCCTCTGCAAGGCCTTTGCGCCTGAGCCATAGCTTCGCATTCACCATGCCAAACTCAATAATTTGCAGATTCGCGCAGCAGATTGGCTTTACAGGCACTTGAGATTCACAGAACCGTAGTGGGGCGTCAATTTTTTCCGGGGGGTGACTTCGGATGGTCTGGCACCTGCCAAATGGTTGCCAGTGGCGGCAACAGTAAAATCGCAATTCGCCACGAAAGTCGTTTAGACCCAGATTGCATTCGGTAGATTGGTCTTAGGTTTGCAGTTAGAATTGCGTGGCCGCTCGCGGCTACGTTTCCTGATGTCTCGACAATCAATATGAGTGAAAACCTGGATGTAACGGAACTGGATCGCCGCTTCGGAATTCCGGACGCCGCGAGGGTTCGCGAAGGTGAAGGCGGCCTTGCGCAAGTCGAGGTCACTAGTCCGCTTGCGCACGGCCAGATGTACCTGCACGGGGCGCATGTGACTTCCTGGCGTCCCGGCGGCAGCGAAGAAGTGCTCTTCCTCAGCACAAAATCGCGATTTGAGGACGGCCAAGCCATTCGCGGAGGAATTCCAATCTGTTTTCCCTGGTTTCGTGGCAAAGCGGACGATCCTCATGCTCCAGCCCATGGATTCGTGCGCACACGATCATGGCAGCTCGGGTCCATCGCTCAGACAAGCGACGGCGTTAAGGTGACTATGATCATTGAGAGCGATGAGCAGACCCGGCGCTGGTGGCCGGGGGAATTTCGTCTTGAGCACCGCGCCACCTTTGGTTCCGAGCTCAAGCTGGAGCTCGTTTGCACTAACGCCGGCAAAACACCATTCCGTTTCGAGGAAGCGCTGCACACCTACAATCGAGTGGCGGACATCCATGATGTGCGGCTACAGGGTCTCGACAAAACTTCGTTTCTTGACAACACCGACTCTAACAAGAACAAGATGCAGCGCGGAGAGCTGGGCATCGCCTCCCAAACCGATGATGCGTTTATAAATACTGAGAGTGCTGTCGATTTGCTCGATCTGAAGATGCGTCGTCGAATCCGACTTCAGAAGACGAATTCGGACACTACCGTAGTCTGGAATCCGTGGCAGGAAGGCGCCAGCAAACTGCGAGACCTGGGCGAGGGCGAATGGAAGCAGTTTCTGTGCGTTGAAGCAAGCAACATCATTGGCGCCACCGTGAGCCTGGCGCCAGGGCAGAAGCACTCAATGTCTGCGGTGCTGACTGTGGCAGGGCTTTAATAAAGTCTTTCTCCGAAACAGCTTATCCACTCTGCTCCTCGGTATGCTCAGTCGGTATAGCTCGCGGCAGGGCCGCAGAGGACACGGAGAGCATAGAGGAGAGTTTAAGCAGTCGCGACTCTTTGAGGTCCCTTCAGAAGCGCGTTTGCCAGCAGGGCGACGTCGGGATCATCGGAGTGCAACGCCCGAATCAGTTCCTCGCAAGCATCCTCCGATGCGTGCTGCGCCCACATTACTCCGCACAATAAAAGATAGTCGATGCTCATTTTCATTTCCTCCGCTGCGTATTGAAGTCTGGATGCGGTCATCGCAGTCAGCTTTCTTTTTCACTTTGAGCATTTATCGCTCCAATCTGCTGTGGAAGTGAGGTGGGTCTATCGCGCTTCAACGAGGCAGGTTAAATAGACGGCAATCAGAGTTTCGAGTGCCCTTCCCCTGGCGAGGTTAGCCGATCATTTTGACAGTTGACCG
>JAFAGX010000287.1 GCA_019237515.1 Acidobacteriaceae bacterium | reverse complement strand
GTCGAATGAGTGATCACTTCGATGGGATTGGCGCCGAGAGCGTGGTTGAACGCTTTCCATCCCAGCCGGGCTAATGGGCCGAGGCACACCAGAAAGACAACGGGTTTGAACCAGCGGGTCACGCAAATCAGCAAAAGCTCAGAAGTTCTTTTTCAAATCCATGCCACTGTACAAGCTGGCTACCTGATCGTACCCGTTAAACATCAATGTGGGGCGCTTGAAGAACTCGCCCAGACGCCTCTCTTTCGCCTGACTCCAGCGCGGATGGTCAACGTGGGGATTCACGTTGGAATAGAAGCCATACTCGTTCGGAGCGGCCCGATTCCACGTGTTAACCGGCTGCGAGTCGCTAAAGCGAACGCGCACAATTGCCTTGGCACTCTTAAAACCATATTTCCACGGAAGAACAATACGCAGCGGCGCGCCATCCTGATTGGGTAGCACCTCGCCATACATCCCGAAACATAGAAGTGCGAGAGGATGCATGGCCTCGTCCATGCGCAGGCCCTCTACGTAGGGCCAATCGAGCACATTGCCCCGCTGGCCCGGCATCTGTCCTGGATCGAGGATGGTGGTAAATTCCACAAATTTTGCTTTACTCAGAGGCTCGGCCCGTTTGATCAATTCGCTCAAGGAGAATCCGACCCACGGCACAACGATTGACCATCCCTCGACGCAGCGGTGGCGATAAATACGCTCTTCGGGAGTGGCCATTTTGATAATCGTGTCCACATCGAGTTCTTGCTTCTTGCTCACCAGGCCATCGATTTTGACTGTCCATGGCCGAGTTTTGAAATTCTTGGCCAAGCCTGCCGGTTCGTATTTATCAGTCGAGAACTCGTAGTAGTTGTTGTAATTCGATACATCTTTGTAGGGCGTAATCGCTTCTGTAGTGGAGAATTGGCTCTTCTGAATGCCATTTATTTTTGCATCGGCATGAACTACGGCTGGAGAAATCCAGTCCCGAAGACTATTGCTCGCGGCCACGGCCACCCCGGCCAGGGCGGCACTTCTCATAAATTTCCGGCGGTTGACGTACGAATCCTTTGGGGTTATCTCGGAAGACGGGATGTCAGCAGCTTTTCTTATCAGCATAGAAAGAAGTCCCTACCTTAGTGTACGAGGGCTACCATTCCCCGGATTGGCCCACGGCATCTTTTAGATGAGACTTAGGGTAACAAGAAAAAGTTGCAAGAGGCTGGTCAAAGACTTTGGATTTTTGGAGCCTAAATAGAGCAACAGTGGGCATTGCGCCTAAGGTAAGAACAGTTCTCAGTTTATAGTTCTCGGTTCGCAGTTAAGTTAATCCGCGCGATGCACGAATCTGCCGTTCACGATTGTGGCGACAACTTTTCCTGTGAGTGGCCACCCATCGAAGGGGGTGTTGCGAGATTTGGAACGGGATTTCGCCGCGTCGAACGTCCACCGCTTCTTGGGATCAAAAATGGTCACATCGGCATAATTGCCGCGAGCCAGCGTACCTCTGCCAGGAAGATCAACAACTCTGGCCGGACCGGAGGTAAAGAGTTCCACAATGCGATTTAGAGGAATGTGATGGTTGCCGTGCAATCGCGTGATGGCCAGTGCCAGAGCCGTTTCCAGCCCGGTGATGCCGAAAGCGGCCTTCTCGAATTCGACTGTTTTCTCGTGCATGGCGTGAGGCGCGTGATCGGTGGCAATGGCGTCGATGGTGCCATCGGCGAGTGCGACCATCAGGGCTTCGCGATCTTCAGCGGAACGTAACGGCGGATTCATTTTGTAATTGGTGTCGTAGTCGTGTACGTCAGCGTCTGTGAGCGCGAAGTGGTGCGGTGTTACTTCGCAAGTGATGCGGGCTTTGCTGCGTTTCCCGCGCCTCACAGCTTTGAGCGCGTCGGCAGTTGAAAGATGGGCAACGTGATAGCGTGTGCCGGTGAACTGCTGCGCGATCTGCACATCACGATCGACGATAGACGCCTCTGCCATTGACTTCATGCCGCGAAGGCCGAGGCGAAAAGACGTGGCGCTCTCGTTCATGGAGCAGCTTTCCGTCACGCGGGTATCTTCGGCGTGCTGAATTACCGGGAGATTGATTTCGGCACCCAGGCGCAAGGCTTCGCGCATCGTGGTTTCGTTCAGAATTGGACGACCGTCATCACTCACGGCGATTGCCCCGGCCCGCTGGAGTCCTCGAAAATCGGTCAGCACGGCGCCTTTGCTCGCCTGGGTAGCTGCGGCTATCGGGAATACGTTTACTACGGCGCCTCTTTGCGGCTGGCGAAGCCAATTCACCCAGTCGGGGGAGTCGACGATCGGCGAAGTGTTCGGCATGCAACATACAGACGTAAATCCTCCAGCCGCCGCTGCCGCCGTGCCACTGGCAATGGTTTCTTTATAGCTTTGACCAGGTTCCCG
>JAFAGX010000250.1 GCA_019237515.1 Acidobacteriaceae bacterium | reverse complement strand
CTCTACGGGACTTCATCGCAGCCATCAGTGTCGGCATCGTCGACGGCGAGATTTTGCTGGACCTGTCCTACGAAGAAGATTCTCGCGCCGATGTAGACATGAATTTCGTCATGACTGCCGGTCGTAAGCTGGTGGAAGTCCAGGCCACTGCAGAGCACCAGGTCTTCGATGAGCAGCAACTCGACAGGATGATCTTGCTGGCCCGCGACGGAGTGCAGGCGTTGATTGCGAAACAGCAGGCCATTCTGGGAATGCTGTCGCTAAGGCAGTAGGCACAGCTTTCCGGATCAGCGCGTATTACAATATTGGCCGCAATCAAATGGTCTGATTTTGTAACGTCATCATAAGGAGGATTTATGAAGCTTACGTCCGGGAAACTTGCTGGTCTGCGGAAGGTATCAACCGATCGCGGCATAATCGCAGCTGCTGCTATGGACCAGCGCGGTTCCTTACAGAAGTCGCTGGCTAAAGAAAAGGGCAGTGCCGTGAACGACCAGATGATGGAGGAATTCAAATCTCTGGTCACCGAAGTTTTGACTCCCCACGCCAGCGCCATCTTGCTCGATCCAGAGTGGGGATTGCCGGCATCCAAGCGCCGCGCCAAAAACGCAGGCCTGCTCCTGGCATACGAGAAAACTGGTTATGACAAGACCGGTCCTGGTCGCCTGCCCGACCTTCTCGATCACTGGTCGGCCCGCCGTTTGAAGGAGGCTGGCGCGGATTGTGTGAAGATCCTCCTCTACTACACGCCATTCGATCCTCAAGACGTAAATGACAAGAAGCACGCATGGGTAGAACGCATTGGCGACGAATGCCGCGCCAACGACATACCTTTCTTCCTCGAATTCGTCGGATACGAAGAAGGTGCGGATGAAAAGGGTCCTGACTTTGCAAAGAAAAAGCCGCAGGTCGTTATCGAGAGCATGAAAGAATTTAGTAAAGATCGCTATGGTGTTGACGTCCTCAAAGTCGAAGTGCCGGTCAATATGAAGTTCGTCGAGGGCGCAAAGGCCAGCGCTGGTCAGAAGGCATATAGCAAAAAAGAAGCCATGGACCTATTCCGCAAGGCGGCAGATGTGGCCAAGAAACCCTTCATCTATCTGTCCGCAGGTGTGAGCAACGCCGAATTTACCGAATCTCTCGAATTGGCTGCGGAAGCAGGCGTCAAATTCAACGGTGTCTTGTGCGGCCGCGCCACCTGGAAAGAGGGTATTCCGGTTTATGCCAAGCAGGGAGCGGATGCATTTCGCAAATGGCTGCAGAACGAAGGCGTGAAGAACATCAACAACGTGAACGAACGCCTGAAGGCAGCCACGCCGTGGTTCTCGATTTACGAAGCGGAACCGGCTATGGCGGGCGCGCACTAGAGACTTCAGAACTTACAATTTCGCATGCAACTTTGGCGGGCTTTTTGCCCGCCTGTTTTGTCAGACCGTCTTAATGCAGGTGAAAATGACCTCAACCAAAACTGCCCTCATCACCGGCGCCTCCGGCGGCATTGGATACGAACTCGCGAAACTCTTTGCTGCTGACCATCATGATCTTGTGCTCGTAGCTCGCAGTGCAAACAAACTCGGCCAACTTAAAGATGAACTGCAACGCGGCTATGGCATCTCCGCCAAATCCATCGCGCTTGATCTCACTGGGGCACCCGCACCCCAAGTTCTCTTCGACCAGCTTCAGCGAGAAGGCATCGTAGTTGACGTGCTCGTGAACAACGCCGGTTACGGAAAGTTCGGAGAGTTCGACAAAATTCCGTGCGACGAAAGCCTGGGACAGATTCAGCTCAACATTTCTGCACTGACTCATCTCACTAAACTATTTCTCGATCCAATGCTGCAGCGGCATTCGGGAAAAATCCTGAATGTTGCGTCCACCGCCGGTTTTCAGCCCGGCCCGCTGATGGCTGTCTACTACGCAACCAAGGCCTATGTCATCTCATTTTCCGAGGCACTGGCTAACGAGCTTTCGGGCTCCGGAGTCACCGTGACTTGTCTCTGTCCTGGCGCCACAGATACAGGGTTCCAGGACCGTGCCGGAACTGAAAATACCTTGCTGTTCAAAAAGATGCGCCCGATGGACGCCAAGACTGTTGCCCGCGACGGCTATCGTGGACTCATGGCTGGCAAGACGCTGGTCATCTCTGGATTCAAAAACTGGCTGCTGGCCGAGGCTACGCGATTTGGTCCGCGAAAAGTGGTGACGGCCATGTCACGGAAAGTGATGGAAACTGCAAAGTAGAAAAATTTTTATGATCCGCGACTCAACTTGAGCCCCAGCAGAGGCCATTCCGACACGCCAGCTTTCACCAGCGGGGCGAGAAATCTTGCGGACGCGGATAACGCTGACGCTGTCCTGAGAGATTCAAAATAGAGCCATTATCCGCGCCTTGCGCGCGTTGTCTTTTGTGCGGCAGCGGCGTATACTCTGATTTTGGAAACTGTTGTGTAGTTCCAGATTTTGGCGAAGCACACCAGTGGGCGCAAGCCCACTTTTTAGTTTAAGCCGTGCCCGCAATTATCCGACAGATTCTAAGTTACTGTTTCCAATGGCTTTCGAGCTCGACCCGGTGCGCGAGATCGTGGAGCGTGTGGCAGCCTCCAGCGGCCTGGAGGTGGTGGATGTCGAAATGCGCGGTGGGGGTAAGGGCCGCATGTTGCGCATCGTGATTGACAGGCCTGCCGGCGCAGGCGAACCGCATGCCGGCGTTACGCACGAAGATTGCGCGAATGTCAGCCGCGAAGTGAGTACGATCCTCGACGTTGAGGACGTAATTCCCGGCGGCTCCTATGTGCTGGAAGTTTCGTCGCCGGGGCTGGACCGTAAGTTGTCCCGCCCGGTCGAGTTTCAAAGGTTTGTGGGCAGTTTAGTAAAGCTTACAACTCGTAATGAGGTGGCCGGTAATCGGCACTTCCTGGGTCGGCTTACAAGATTTGAAGGTAACCGGTTGGCGCTGGAACTCGGCAATGATCGCAAGCAGTCACGGACTGCTGCGAACACACCGCAGATAGTGGAAATTGAATTAAGTAATGTCGAGAAGGCGAACTTAGTACCAGAGATTTAGTAGTTGGTAGCTAGCACCTAGGAATTTCTTGCTACTCGCTACTGGCTACTCTTAATTTTTTATGGCAAGCGAGCTTTACAACACAATTGATGCGCTCAGCCGCGAGAAGGGCATCGATCCGCAAATCGTAGTAAGTGCGGTGGAAGACGCGATCGTTGTCGCCACGCGCAAATATTACAAGACGCAGGAAAATCTGCGAGCGGAACTCGATAAAGATACGGGCAAGATTCGCGCCTTCGCGGTCAAGACCGTAGTTGAAAACCCTGAACAGGTCGAAGATCCAACTCTGCAGGTCACGTTGGATGAAGCCCGTAAGGTCGATCCCAATGTAGCCGTCGGCGGCGAATTGCAGATTCCCAAGGCAACTGAGGGAATTCTGGGACGCATCGCCGCTCAACTTGCAAAGCAGGTCATCTTCCAGAAAGTCCGCGAAGCTGAGCGCGATACCGTTTACAACGAATACATCGGTCGGGTCGGTGAGATCGTGAATGCCACCCTCAAGCGCATTGAAGGTCCGGACCTTATCTGGGATATCGGCAAAGCAGAAGCCCGCATGCCCCGCAAGGAGCAATCCCGGCTGGAATCGTTCGCCAACGGCGAGCGGGTACGGGTGGTCATCGCGAGAGTCGAAAAGGCGTCTAAAGGTCCGGCGGTCGTGGTGTCAAGAGCTGCACCAGAACTTGTGCAGCACCTGTTTCAGACAGAGGTTCCCGAAATTTACGATGGCACGGTGGTCATCCGCGCAATCGCGCGCGAGGCTGGCGAGCGCACCAAGATCGCCGTGATGTCGAAGGATAAAGACGTTGACGCCGTCGGCGCTTGCGTCGGCATGAAAGGCATGCGCGTGCAGTCGATCATTCGCGAACTTCGCGGCGAGAAAATCGACATCATCGAGTACCACGAAGATCCCGTCACTTTCGCGGAAAAGGCATTGCAGCCCGCTAAAGTGAGCCGCGTCACGGTGCTTGACACTGGTGAAAAGCATCTCGAAGTTGTTGTGGATGATAGTCAGCTCTCTCTTGCCATTGGCAAGAAGGGGCAGAATGTTCGCTTGGCGGCGAAACTCCTCGGTTGGAAGATCGACATCAAGAGCGAAGAAGAGAAGCGCCAGGAAGTCGAGCAGCAGATGTCGCAGCTGGTACCCGCCTCGGCGACTCCATTGGAGAATGTACCGGGTCTAGGTGAAGGCCTGATTGAGAAGCTTACGGCTGCCGGTGTCACCACCGTTGAAGCGTTGGCGGATATGACGCCAGAGCAGCTCGAGGCAATCGAGGGCATTGGACCAAAGACGATCGAGAAGATCAGCCAAGCTGTGAGCGACTATTTTGGAAGCCTCGAAGGCGGAGCTCCAACCGAAGCCGAGCCGAGTCAGGAAGCTGAAACTCAGGAAACAGCACCGGAATTGACCGACGAAAGCGGAGTCGAAACTGCAGGCCAGGAACATGCGGAGTTCCTGGAAGCCGGCACAGAATCGGAAGAACAAGTTGCGGAAGCAACGCCAGAGCCAGAAGAGGAACGTGCGTCTTCCGAAACGAAAGAATAGAGCTTGTCGTGGAAGAAATATAGCCGTGAGGTTGACATGAAGACTTAGCGGGCATCGTGGAGGATCAAAAGGGCGGATGAGTAAGATTCGAATCAACGATTTGGCAAGAGAGTTGGAGGTAAAGAGTAAAGCGATTCTCGATGTGCTTCCGGAAATCGGAGTCACCGAGAAGAAGACGCATTCCAGCTCCCTGGAAGAGCACGAGGCGGAGAAAGTGCGCGCGCGTCTGCGCGGCTCCGCAGGCGAATCGCATGCTGCATCGAAATCTGCCCGTCCGGCCCGTCCTGCTGTTGATGAGATAAAAACGAAGATTGATCTTTCTCACATCTCCCGGCCGGGGGACGTTCTTTCGGCAATCCGCAAACAACAAGCCCCTGCCGCTCCTCCTCCGCCACCGGCACCTCCTGTGGCTCGGCCCGTAACACCTCCTGTTGAGGTAAAAAAACCTGCTCCAGCTCCGCCTGTGGCGACGGCACCACCAGCGCCCAAACCGGCAGCGCCTACGCCTGCACCTCCGCCACCACCCGCACCGCGCATAATCGTGCCGACGCAAACCGTCCGGCCAACATTCACAGCCCCTCCGCCCCCCGCTCCGCAGGCGCCAGTAGCGCCACCACCAGCCCCGCAGCGCCCCGCTGCACAACCAACGGCTCAAGCGGCACCGCCAGCACCAGCGGCCCAAGCACCGTCAGTTCCCGCACAGCACCCGCCTCGGCCGGCCGCTTCGGGACCTCCGCCGCGCATGATCGTGACCCAGACCGGACCGCGACCTGTTTACAAGGCGCCGGTTCGACCCGCAACTTCAGGACCGGGAGCGCCAGGAGCAACTGCTCGCATGCCCGCGCGTCCCGTGCCCGGACAGCCGATTTTCCAGCGCCCTCGTCCAGCGACGCCGGCGCAGGGACGTCCGCCGTTGCGGCCCGGAGAGCGGCGGCCAATGCATCCGACGCGTCAGTCGCCAAGTGGTGGTCGTCCTTTAGGAGTTGGCCCCGGTCTGCCTCCGCCAGGACCCAGTCGTCCCGGAGCGCGCCCCGGCGCCCCCGCGCGCAGGCCGGGTCAACGTTATGTTCCCCGTGGTGTAAAGGAAGGCCCGATGAAGGGCTTCGTTCCGCCACCGCGGCTGACGCTTTCGAATGAGCCGCAGCCAATCACGCGCAGCATCACCATCACCGAAGGTATCAGCGTTAAGGACTTGGCCGAGAAGCTTAGCATCCGCGCAAAAGATTTGATTGCCCGCCTACTCGCGCGCGGCGTTTTCGCTACGATTAATCAGACTCTCGATGCAGAATTGGCCAGCGAGATGGCCCGTTTCTTCGGCGCAGATACAAACGTGATCAGCTTCGAAGAACAGGCTGCCAAAGACGTCACAGAAACCGGAGTCGGGGAAGAAGGCGCCGCCACTGAGGCCGTGCCGCGCCCACCGGTTGTAACGATCATGGGTCACGTCGACCATGGCAAAACCACCTTGCTCGACTCGATTCGCTCCACCGATGTTGCCGGTGGTGAGGCCGGTGGCATTACGCAGCATATCGGCGCCTACAAGGTCACCATTCAGGACAAGCAGTCTCCCGCGTACGGCCGCCAGATCGTATTCCTCGATACACCCGGCCACGAAGCGTTCACGCGCATGCGTTCCCG
>JAFAGX010000154.1 GCA_019237515.1 Acidobacteriaceae bacterium | reverse complement strand
CGGCAAACCCAACGTTTATGGATCTATTTTCCGCTTTGAAGGCCAAGCGAGCGTTTTCGCCACGGAAGAAGGCCCGTGCTATCGCTGCTTATATCCCGAACCGCCACCGCCGGGTCTCGTGCCATCGTGCGCCGAGGGTGGCGTGCTTGGCATTCTGCCCGGTCTTGTTGGCGTGATTCAGGCCACAGAGGTCATCAAGCTCATTCTCGGCAGAGGCGAGCCGCTCATCGGACGCTTGCTGCTGGTTGACGCACTGGGCATGAAGTTCCGCGAGCTCAAGTTGCGGAAAAATCCTGATTGCCCGGTCTGCGGCACTCATCCGACCGTTACAAAACTGATAGACTACAACCAGTTTTGCGGAATTCGTGGTGAGGAGAAGCCCGTGGAAGCAGCGATTCCCGAGATGCAAGTGGAAGAACTAAAACGCCGCCTCGATGCTGGCGAGGATCTGTTCGTGCTCGATGTGCGCGAGCCGCACGAGTACCAGATCTGCAACCTTGGCGGGCATCTGATCCCGCTCAACGAACTGCCCAAACGCATTAACGAACTCGACTCCAGCCGCGAGATTGTCGCTCATTGCAAGATGGGAGGCCGGAGCGCGAAGGCGGTGGCCTTCCTTCGCCAGGCCGGATTTCAGAAGGTCCATAATCTCAAGGGCGGCATCACGGCATGGGCCGATCGCATCGACCCGAAAATGCCCAAATACTGACCATCCTAAGCGCGGCGAAGGATCTATGTATTTCGTGAATACAAAAGGGGAGCTTGCGCTCCCCTTTTTGTTGAAGCAGTCGTTGCTACTTGCTCGCCGTGTTGCCCTCACCGCTGCCCGAATTCTGTCCGATCTGCAGAGCGTACTTCTTGCCACCGAAGCGGACTTCGGCCAGCGACTTGGTTCCGTCGCCGTTATTTTTGATCACTGCAGCATCCGAATTCGGAGCCTGAGACAGGTCCACCAGCGTTGCCGGTGTCGTTGCCACAACTTTCTTGCCTTTCATAATGTTCAGCTGCACGTTCTGACCTGAGCCGTCCCAATTCACCGAGTACTCGCCAGCGGGGAGAGTCTTTCCGCTTACCGTGACATCGCTCAGTGTTTGCAATGAACCTTTATTCGAGGCCGCAAACAGACTCGTCGCAAGCAGCAATGTGAGCCCCAGCAGCAAGCCCTTCGAAACGTTTGTGTATTTCATAATTCTCCATTCTTCCCGAATTGCGTCCGGGATCCGGTTTAGGGCGGCTTGCGTTTTCCTCCCATCGAGAAACTTGCGTTTCTGGACGAAAGGCCTACAATTGCTGCCGCGGGGTTAAAGAAAGCGCCGGGCCCCAGAGCCTGCACTGTCTGCTCAAGGGATTGCGCTCACCTGGGCCGCCAAACCGAGAGTGAGTTCAGTCCCTTAACCCCTGAAACTTTTTTGCGGCCGGGCCGTTTGCCCGGCCATTTCTTCATTCAATGTGATGAAGTACGTTTAGGCTCACCCAAAAGTTCCTTCACATTGAATTGCAATTACTGATTCGACGCCCACCGCGAATCATCGTTAGCAAATTTCATCAGGACAGCGTGTAAATGTTTTGTTACGACTGCGCACAAATCGCAACGTCTGTTCACAATTTTTTGCAATGTGCACATTTGCGGAAGATGCACATCTAATGCCAATGAGAAAAATCAGAAATGTCTAGGAATACAATGTTTCGTGCGGAGGGAGGATCAGCCCAGTGTTCGCGAGTGATTCGACGCGTCCGAAAATGAACAGGTTTAGAAGATCAACTGTTATTCGCAGGAGGCCACCCAACTTAATTCGAACTTCCACGAATTCTTAGCCACAGTCTTTTTAGTGTCCTACCAACTTCGCGGTGAGGAGTGAACCAGAGCCAAGTTCCGATCGCTCCAATCAAAAGCGCAAGCGGTATCTGTAACCACATCGGCATAAGCGGATCACTTAATTCGTATTACGACCTTTCCGAAATTCTTGCCCTCAGCGAGCAGTCGATATGCATCCTGCACTTTTTCCATCGGCAGCGCCTCTCCGATCACCGGTCGCAAGTGCCCCTTTGATGCCCATGCGGAAAGTTGGTGCCATGCTGCTTCCATCACCTTGCGATTGCCAGAAAGATATGTGAGCCACAAACCGTGTACGCTCGCGCCTTTGGCATACAGCAGACGTGTATCTAGTTCAGGCTTCTGTCCGGTTGCGCTTCCATATACAATCACGCGGCCAAACTCGCGCAGACAACGAACACTTTTCGCCACATGCTCTCCGCCCAACATTTCAAACACCGCATCCACGCCCTCACCGTGCGTAAGATCCTTTATCGATTGCTCGTAATCCTGCTGCTTGTAGTTAATGCCATGCTGCAAACCCAGTGTCTTCACTCGTGCGAGCTTCTCGTTCGACGATGACGTTCCATACATCTCCACGCCAAGCAATTTGCCGATTTGCACCGCGGCTGTGCCAACTCCTCCGGCTACAGCGTGAATCAGAACTCGCGGGGCGCTCTCATTCCGAGCGCCTTCGGTGAGGCCTGCCTTCCAATAAGCGAGATATGCGGTGAAATAGTTGACTGGAAATGCAGCGCCTTCCTCTGCGCTCCAGTTCGCAGGCACGGGCCACAAGAGCTCTGATCTCACCGCCGTCCGTTCGGCAAAGGCGGCCCACTGCGTATATCCCATTACGCGCTGATTATCTTTTTCGCGCATTCCGCAAAATTCGCGACCAGCGATGAGCGGCGGCTTGGGAGTGCCCGGATATCCGCCCTTGGCAGCCAGCACATCGGCAAAGTTCAACCCACCGGCTTGCACCTCGACGATCTCCTGTCCGGCGCTCGCGGCTGGCCCTGGCATGTCGCGAATTTCGAGTACTTCCGGCCCGCCAAATTGCGTGATCACGATCGCTTTCATGCGATCAGTCTACCAGTCAGACCTGCTCGAAAGTCACGTTGGAGGGGCGCGACGAAGATTCTAGAATTGTGCGAACGATGAAGAATCAGAGCAGATCGCCGCGTTCGTTAGGTTCTCCAGCTGTCATACTGCTGGGTCTGGCTGCCCTCATTGCAGGGCTTGCAAGCAATCTCCGAGCAGCTGAACCTGTTACTTTCTTTGACGACTTCAGTTCGGGAAAGCTCGACAACAACAAGTGGGACATTGCCACTTATCACTCTCCGGATAGCAAGCCTGGCATCAATCAGGGCACATACGTTGCGGATGCCATCGACTTCGCTACCGGCATGTTGCGCATTAAGGTCACTCAGCAGGACAAGAACGGTGTAGTTCAATCTTTTGGCGGCGCCATAATTTCAAAAAATCGTTTTGGATACGGCACCTACGAATTTGTGATGCGTATGTCAACGACCGCAACAAAGCCGGACGGCGAAGGGAAGACCTTGACTGGGGCGATTTCTTCCGGCTTTCTCTACTATCACAACTCTGAATCCGAAATTGATCTTGAATTCCTCGGCAATGAAAATGCCATGCACGTCACGAACTGGCTGAATCCGACTCCATCGCATCAGCCAGAAGGTGATGTGAAACAAACCGACAAAATCAACGATGATTCTCTTGGCAGCGGATTTCGAAACTACAAGATTGTTTGGCTGCCAGACAGCATCAAGGTCTATGTCGATGAAAAACTCGTTGCTTCACACGACAAGCGTGTCCCCGCTACTCCTGCACACATCATCCTTCAGCATCGCGGAACCAACAGCGATGAGTGGGGTGGCACCGCCTCTTTAGGGATTACTCGTTATTTCTACGTGAAAAGTGTCAAATTCACCGATTTGGAACCTCGCTAACTCTTGTAATCGAACTTTGCTACCCTGTCTTCCGAAAGCCCCACGATCTCTCGATCCAGCTAAAATAAAAAGCGACATCTCTCTGTAACATCAATCGAATAAACGGCGCCAAAAACCTACCAAGCTTCTGGCCGCGAATTCACAGGAGGACTTATGGCAACGCTCAGAGTCGCAGCAAAACCAGCCCCAGCACCCATGAAAGTTGCACAGATTTCCAAACCCGGAGGAGATTTTGAGTTCGTCGAACGCGAGATTCCCGAGCCTGGTCCCAGACAAGTGCGGATCCAAGTCAAGGCTTGTGGTGTTTGCCACAGCGATGTAGTAACGAAAGACGGGTTGTTTCCCGGAATTCAGTATCCCCGCGTTCCCGGCCATGAAGTTGCCGGCGTCGTCGATGAACTCGGTGCTGGCGTTTCCGAGTGGAAGAAAGGACAGCGCGTCGGCGTGGGCTGGCACGGTGGCCACGACGGTACCTGTCGCGAGTGCCGGCGTGGAGATTTTAATAGTTGCCGCAACCAGAAAATTTGCGGTGTCAGCTATGACGGCGGATATCAGGAATACATGGTCGCGCCCGCGGAGGCGCTGGCGGCAATCCCCGACAGTCTAAGCGACACCGAGGCAGCGCCTTTGATGTGTGCTGGAGTCACCACTTACAATTCGCTGCGCCACGCCGGCGCCCTTCCGGGTGATCTGGTCGCGGTGCAAGGCGTTGGCGGTCTTGGCCATCTTGGAATTCAATGGGCAAACAAATTCGGTTACAAGGTCGCGGCCATCGGACGCGGTTCCGAAAACGCAGCGCTCGCCAAAAAACTTGGCGCCCATATGTACATTGATAGTCAAGCAACGAATGCAGCCGAGGAACTCCAAAAGCTGGGCGGTGCAAAAGTCGTTCTGTCGACAGTCCCTAGTTCGAAAGCGATGTCCGAACTGATTGACGGTCTCGGGCCCAATGGCAGACTCATGGTGATCGGTGCGGGCCTGGATCCTATTCAGGTCACGCCTGTGCAGCTCATTACGCCAGTGACTCGAACCATTCAAGGCTGGGCCGCGGGCACGGCCGCCGATTCCGAGGACACGCTCAACTTCGCGGAATTGAGCGGCGTACGCCCTATGATCGAAACCTATCCGCT
>JAFAGX010000639.1 GCA_019237515.1 Acidobacteriaceae bacterium | reverse complement strand
AGATAACCCCCGCAGATTTCGGCATGACGGCGCATTGCAACCGCGTTGCCGTCGAAGACGGGCACACAGAATCGGTCTCAATCAAGCTCAAGAAGAAAGCATCCCCCGAACAACTCATCGAGTGCTGGAACTCGTTCCGTAGCGTTCCACAGGAGCTGAAACTCCCCAGCGGACCGGAAAACCCGTTGCAATACGTCACGTCTGCCGATCGCCCCCAGCCGCGTTTCGATGTCGACGCCGGCCACGGCATGACGGCAACCGTCGGCCGCCTGCGTCCATGCAGCGTGCTGGACTGGAAGTTCACCGTGCTCTCGCACAACACCATTCGGGGCGCAGCCGGCGCCGCTCTGCTAAATGCCGAATTGCTGAAGATACGGGGCTACCTCGATTGAGCTCCCCAGAATCCATGGCTTGGTGCTGCCGATGATCGTCATGAAATTTGGCGGGACATCTGTGCAGGACGCCGAAGCTATCGACCGCGCTGCCACCATCGTCAAAGCACGCCTGCCCCAGAAACCCGTCGTCGTGGTCAGCGCGATGGCCAAGGTTACCGACCAGTTGCTGGCCATGGCCCGCGCCGCCGGTTCCGGAGATCGCAAAGGCGCTTTGAAGCTTTCCCGCGCTCTGCGCGAACGTCATTACAACACCGCCGGCGAGCTTCTAGGGACGGCGTTGTTCACTCAATTCCACAGTGATTTGGGCGCAGAGTTCGAATCATTGGATGAATTGCTGCGCGGAATTACGGCGGTAGGCGAGCTAACCCCGCGCACGACCGATCACGTCGCCGCTTTCGGGGAAGTGCTCTCCAGCAGGATCGTCAAAGCTGCATTCGCAGCTCGAGGAATCGAATCTGAACTGGTCGATTCGCGCAAATGCATCGTGACCGACGGCGTGCATACCCGAGCCGTGCCTCTGATGCATGAGACTCGCGAGCGATTGCAGGCCAAAGTCCAGCCGCTGGTCGGAAATGGTCGCGTGCCCGTAATGGGTGGCTTTATCGGCGCAACCAAAGGCGGCGTGACCACGACTATTGGACGCGGTGGCTCCGACTACTCCGCCGCCATCGTCGGCGCTGAGCTAGGCGCCGAGCGCATCGAAATCTGGACTGACGTGGACGGCATGATGACCACCGACCCGAACCTGTGCCCTGAAGCGCGCCGGATTCGAATCATCAGCTTCGATGAAGCCGCCGAACTCGCTTACTTTGGCGCGAAAGTGTTGCACCCAGCGACCGTGTTGCCAGCCATCCAAAAAAACATTCCCGTGTACATCTTGAACTCGCGCAACCCGGACTGCGAAGGCACACGGATCGCAGCGCGGGTTCCGCATTGCCGTAATTTCTTCAAAGCCATCGCGGCTAAAAAGCGCATTACGATTATCGACGTCGCTGCTCCTCGCATGTTGCTGGCGCACGGTTTTATGCGCTCGATTTTCGAAGCCTTCGACCGGCACAGCGTCTCCGTCGACGTGGTGTCAACTTCGGAGGTCAGCGTCTCGCTCACGGTCGATTCCAACGAAGCCATCCCAGCCCTGGCTGCCGATTTAGCCAAGCTCGCGGATGTCAAATACGAAGGGCGCAAAGCAATCGTTTGCGTGGTGGGCGAAAATTTGCGCGAGACACCGGGCATCGCAGCGCGGGTTTTCGGGGAGCTGGGCGATACCAAAATCCGCATGATTTCCCAGGGCGCATCGGAGATCAATTTGACGTTCGTGATCGAAGAAGACGAGGTCCCCCAGGTAATTCGCCGTCTTCATAGCGTATTCTTTTCGGAGCTGGACCCGGAGATCTTCGCATGAGATCGATGTCACACTGCAATTTCGCCGAACCTCTGTGGTCTTTCGTGTCCTCTGTGGTTAACAATTTTTATCCATGAATCTCCTCATTCTCGGCCGCGGCAAAACCGGATCACTCGTCGCTGAAGTTGCTCGCGAACGCCATCACGATGTCGCCGTTCTCTGCTCTGCAGATAACCCCGATGCCTGCGCCCTCACCCCAAGCAGGCTTGCGGAGATTGACGTCGTCATTGATTTCACCACTCCGAAAACGGTTGTTCAGCACATTGACGCTTGCCTTGCCGCAAGCAAGAACATGGTCGTGGGCACCACGGGGTGGTATCACGAACTGCCGCGCATCCGCCAGTTAGTCGAAAAGCAGGGTACCGGGCTGCTTTACGGTGCCAATTTCTCGATTGGCGTAAATCTCTTCTTCGACGTCGCGCGCATGGCGTCTGCCGCGCTTCGCCATGGATACTTCGGCCAGATCTTCGAACGGCACCACGTTCAGAAAAAAGATGCGCCCTCCGGCACGGCTCTGATTTTGCAGCGGCTGATTCAGGATGCTGCTGGCACCGAGTTGGAGATTACGTCTTTTCGTGAAGGTGATGTCGTCGGCATGCACGAATTAATTTTTGACTCACCAGCCGATAGGATCTATCTCTGCCACGATGCCAAGTCCCGTCGCGGCTTTGCGGAAGGCGCCGTCAGAGCTGCCGAATGGCTGCTGGGGAAGAAGGGGCTATTTGATTTCAAAGATGTTGCGCAGAAACTTTAGCGAGTAGCTAGTAGCTTCCGACCTCAGCGGTAGCTCCTAGCTACTGGCTTAAGAATTCCACAGTCTTGGAGCATCCTTGCCGGAGTTACAATTTCCCCAGAGTCCACATGCGAGGTGCTCCCCATGCCCGTATACGACTACATCTGCCACGATTGTGACAAGTCGTTTGAAACCGTTCTAACGCTGCAGGAACACGACAAAGAAGACATCCGTTGTCCGAAATGCGGCAGCAAAAATGTGGAGCAGGAAGTGGCTGAATTCTTCGCCGTCACCGGCAAGAAAAGCTAGCAAGTCTAACCGGCCTTTAGCGGCCTGAGTTTCTGATCCCGTGTGAGGGAGATCACTGCGCCCAATCCAGCGAGTCCCTAACATTTATTTTGGGGCAGCTTCAGGCACTCATGTGCCGCAAGCAGCAATATGTCCGCTGCCGGACCACAACACGCGCCGAGACTGGATCCAACCGCACTTGGTAAAGCCGACCCCACACCTCTGCCAACGCTCTTCGGGGAAGGTTATGGCCTGTATCAAACCCAGCCACTAACTTTCGTTTGCTCGTTTTTTGGCCATGTATTACTTGTGACGTTGTTGGTGGCCTCCGGCCATTTTGTGATCACTCATCGCCAGCAGATTCGTCAGCAGGTTGTGAATGTGATCACCGACGTCAGCCCTTACATCCTGCCTCCCTCAAAAACACAGGCGGGCGGAGGTGGAGGCGGTGGCGATCGCGACAAACTGGCCGCATCGAAAGGCGCCTTGCCGCGATTGTCGCGTCAGCAGATCACTCCCCCAGCGGTGGTCATCCGCAACGACAATCCGAAATTGGCGGTCGAGCCCACAGTTGTGGTTCCTCCGCAGATTCACCTGCCGCAAACCGGTACACTGGGCGATCCGCTCTCAGCCGTTCTCGGACCGCCGTCGAATGGCCCGGGTTTCGGCGGGGGCATTGGTTCCGCAAGCGGTGGTGGGGTTGGTTCCGGCACTGGACCCGGTGTTGGCCCTGGAACGGGTGGCGGAATAGGCGGCGGTGTCTACCGCGTCGGCGGCGGAGTTTCCGCTCCTCGACCCATTTACGCCCCCGATCCTGACTATTCCGAAGAGGCTCGAAAAGCCAAATTTCAGGGCACGGTCGTTTTATGGGTGGTCGTCGGGCCCGATGGCCGGCCGCGCGACATTCGCATCTATCGCTCCCTGGGCATGGGCCTCGACGAAAAAGCTATTGAAAAGATCCGTACCTGGAAATTTGAGCCCGCACGCAAGGACGGCATTCCTGTTGCCGTTCAAGTAAACATTGAAGTGAGTTTCAGGCTTTACTGAGAACTGGGACTAAGAACTGACAACTGAAGGTCTCGAATCCCGTGCAGGACATCACGTTCCGCGGGTAATGGGAACTCAGTTATGCCGCCGTTTTTCCAGCAACTCTTTCAGCTTGGCGAGAAGGTATTCGGGATCCACTTCGCCTTTTCTGACCCACAGGTCCGCCAATCCGATAGCTTCGTCGAGGATGGGAACGTAGGCTGACAGGACAATAATCGGGGTCTTGCGGTTTATGCGCCTCAGTTCTTTGGCTACAGCCAAGCCGTTCATGTCGGCCATCCAGTAGTCGACAATCACGGCATTGACGCTATGTGACTGGAACAGTTCTAGACCCTCGCGCCCGGACGCTGCAGTCAGCACGTCATATCCTGCCGATTCCAGCAGCAGCTTTCTCAGCGTGCGCCCCGGTTCTTCGTCATCAATGCACAGGATTGTAGACTTCGGCTCCATGCGTGGTCTGGGGCTGGGTTTGGTTTCACCCGATGATGTCGGACTGGGCAACTTTAGGTACCTTGGAATGTGGAAGCCAAACAGACAAGTTAGGACGACGGTCTTGCACCGGACAATACAGTAAATTCCCGATTAACGAGAAAGTATACCGTAGCCGTGTCTGAGGTGGCGCTTCGCGATCCATCGCAAACGGGAAAGGCTGAGCACAGCTAGAATTACCCCGTGCCCCGATTGGCTCTGTTCGTCGGCAAAGGCGGCGTTGGGAAAACTACAGTTTCGGCCGCATACGCGACCCAGCTTGCCGTTCGACATCCTCGGAAATCCGTTTTGCTACTTTCGACAGACCCGGCCCACTCCTTGGGAGATATTTTTGAACAGCCATTCTCCTCTGCGATCGAGAAGCTAGTGCGTCGCGGCGGCAACCTCGATGTCTGGCAACTCGATGCGGAAACATACTTTCGAAAGTTTTTAAATCAAAGACGAGCCGAAATCCTGACCATCCTCGAGAGTGGATCGATCTTTTCCAAGCAGGAGATTGAACCGTATCTCGACGCCACACTACCCGGAATGGCGGAAATGGCCGCGCTGCTTGCGATCCAGGAAGTTACAACATCGGGGCGGTATGACCAGATAGTCGTCGACACGGCTCCCTTCGGACATACGCTGCGGCTCTTCGAAATGCCCGGAAGCTTCCGGCGCTTTTTGTCTTTCCTGGAATTTGCCGGCAGTCGCGACGAGTTGCTGGCCGAGCACTTCGGCGGCAAGGCCGCACCGGTTGGCCGAAAACTGCTGCGCGATTGGAAGCAAATCATTTCCGAGCTTTTAACCGCATTACGCGAGCAGGCTGATATATTTCTCGTCACCACGCCGGAGAAGTTCGCGCTGAACGAATCTCTGAGATGCCGCGAAATTTTGCGCGGCCTCTCACCTTCACTGGAAATCACATCCGTTGTTCTGAACCGTGCGGTGCTCCGCAACAGCACTTGCCAATTCTGTCGTGCGCGAGCCCAGGCCACCAAATCAGCCCGTGCTTTGTTGCAAAAGCAATTTGTTGATTCGAAATTGTATATAGCAAGGGATTCCGGCGCTCCGTTACTCGGACTCGACAGCGTCTACACATTTGGCGAGCACGTTTTCGCCCGTAAGCCGCTCACCTGGCTAGCGGCC
>JAFAGX010000430.1 GCA_019237515.1 Acidobacteriaceae bacterium | reverse complement strand
CGGCCCTGCGTAATTTCTTCTTGTATTCAATTTCCCACGACATTCACTGACTCCTTAAACCGCTTTACTCGCCAAAGTTTGTTGCGTCTCGACGATCGCGCGCTCATAACCGAGAGCGGCATAAAAAATTGCATGATCAAAAAATTGTTCCAGCAGTTGCAGCAGTTCCAACTCTCCGAAGACCTCCACGGGCCGGTCGATGGGAGATTCTTTCCGCAAAAACTCCCACAAATTTTCTTTCGTCAGAACGATCACCATTGCGACCTGACTCAATGGCACATGCTGCTCTGCACGGCGGGCGCCGATTTCCAGATAACGTTTCTCGATGTCGAATTCGGTTTTGCCGAGCAGCCAATCCCCAAGATGGCGATAGATTTCGTACACCCGCTCTTTCAGTTCTTCGGGAGGGACGCTGCTGTAGTCGCGGGTGTGTTCACATTCCTGAACACGGGTGAGCAGGGCGGCAGCCAGCGCCTGCGAGTGGTTCTCGATCAGGCGTACCAGTCGGTATAAGAGCATCATGACCGGGTTTCCTCTGGTTTTAGTCTCGTCCCGGAGGCAGCCCGCAGCCGTGATGATTGCCACAAGAAAATGTGACCGCCGTCACACAGGGAACTTATGGATTCATAAGGAGTTCTAATATATGCAGCAAACAAAGAGGTTTAACAGGACAGGGAAGAGATGCGAGCCAAGCGCGCTTGGCTCGTGGTTGCTTCGGTACTGCCGATTCTACTTCTTCGCTTCCTTTTTCTCGGCCGCCTTGATGAAAATCGGCATGAGCACTAAGCGACTTTTGTTTTGGCAGTGTTGAACGGCCAGCTTTCTGCAATTTTCGCGTAGGGACAGCCGCTCCCGGCTGTCCAGCGGAGCGTAGCTCCGCAGAAGATCACGGCCGATACGAATTCGCCGGATCCCCAGATCATGCCCAAGGATAATCCTGCCATCTCTCCACCAACCCTCGACGCACAGGATTATTCAGAACCGGTCAAACGATTCGGTCTGCCAGACCCGCCCAGTTCCTCCCAGTGCGAGGTTGATGAGATGTGCTGAAGCTCCTTTAATTCGGTCCATGATCGTGGCCAGTGAACTGACTTCCATCGTCGGGTCATTCAGCAATGGCGTGAAGATCATGTGTACATGATCAGGCATAACCACAACGGCGTTGGGCAGGATTGTCGATCCGGGACCGTTGTCGAGCTACGCTCGGCCGGACAGCCGAGGGCGGCCGTCCCTACGTGATTCGTGGTGACATCAGTTGATCGTTGAGCTGCGCTCGACCGGACGGGCGAGACGCCCGTCCCGACACATACCATGGCACCCGAATATAATTTCCATTCCATGCCAACTGCTGCCAAGGATGTTGAAAAGAAAATTGAATCACTGCGGGGGAAGATCCGGCACCACGAATATCTGTATTACGTGATGGATGCACCGGAGATCAGCGACGCCGACTTCGATCGGCTCATAAACGATCTCAAAAAGCTGGAAGGCGAGTATCCGGAGCTGATCACCAGCGATTCGCCGACGCAGAGAGTCGGGGGAAAGCCGCGCGAGGGTTTTCTCAAGGTGCCGCATTCCTCGCCCATGTTGTCGCTGGACAACACCTACAACGTCGACGACCTGCGCAACTGGGAGCGGCGCGTGCATGAGCTGAGCGGGCGCAAGGACATTGAATACGTCTGCGAGTTGAAGCTGGATGGCATGTCGCTGGCGGTGCGCTATGAAGATGGCAAGCTGGTGCGCGGGATCACGCGCGGCGATGGCAGCGTCGGCGAGGACGTCACGCTGAATGTGCGCACGGTGCGGTCAATTCCGCTGTCGATCTCGAAAGAGAAATTGAAAGCTGCGGGCATCCCGCGGGACTTTGAAGTGCGCGGCGAGATCCTGATGCCGATCGGGTCTTTCAAGAAGATGAACGAAGAGCGGGAGAAGCAAGGGTTGTCGGTGTTTGCGAATCCGCGAAATGCAACGGCGGGGACTGTGCGGCAGCTTGAGCCGAGTATTACCGCGCAGCGGCGGCTGG
>JAFAGX010000256.1 GCA_019237515.1 Acidobacteriaceae bacterium | reverse complement strand
CAACATTTTCTCTACCGCATTCGACGCAGAACATAGGGCCTCCTCGGCGGATCTAACCGCCTCACCCCATCACGCGATAGCAGCTGAAAAAATGGGTCATGCTGGGAACCTCAGATCATTTCCGCGCAGGTCCCGCGAGCGCGGTTGGCGAGCTAACGTTGGCAAGTAAATTTTTCTTGAATTGGGACTGGCGAGTGTATCGCTTTGAATCCGAAGCCTACGAGAACAATCCGCGAATCATATCGGCGAGAGTTGGGTGAGTCGGCGTCACAGGTTTGGGAGCCATCACAAGTTTTTCAGTCAGTCGAAATGTCAGCAGCGAGTTTGTTGGAAGCACGACCTCGGGCGCTTTGCTGGTTACGGCCGAACCTGCCGCACCAACGCCTGCGCCGACCGCCGCCCCGATCAGCGCGCCCCGGCCGCCGTGGGCTAAAGCGCCAATTGCAGCTCCAATGGCAGCCGCACCTCCGGCCAGCTCAGCTGTGCGCTTCCCCTGTCCTTGTGCTAACCGCATTATCGGCGAGGTCTGAATGCCATACTCTTTTCCATCGAGCGAGAACGAGGTCAACTCGATTTTCAGGCTGGCCCCTCCCGCAAGACGGCCTCCGGCCAATGCCTGCATCACCTTGCCATTGACCTCAGTACCTTCAGGGACGATGACAACCCCATTTACCACGATGGCTTTGGCCAGCTTGCCAGTGAATCGCTCGCCCACCAGAGCGTGGGCGGAACTTACAGATCGGTCGAGATGCACTTCCATTGGCGTGCCCTCCTGGACACTCACCGGAGCAGGTTTTGCAGGGACTGTCGAATGCGCGTGAAGGTACATGGCAATCGCTCCGACGATTATCAGAATTGCTGGCCACTTTGATCTTTTGCTGTTCATCTTGCTCCCCCATGGCTCGACTTCTACCTTCACTAATCACGCGACAGAGAAGCGAAAATGGGGTCAGTGGCGTTGTGGCCCTCCGAATACTCCTAATGCAACTGAATCGGATTAGAAATGCGAATTGTGGTAAGCAAAGCGGGCGTGGCTTTCAATCTGATAGGCGAGCGGAAGCCACCAGAATTTACGGATGAGCTTGTCTTCTGGCAGCCACTGATGAGGCTTCTTGATTTGATACGCAATGAGAGTTTCGACTCCAAATAGGGCGAAATTCTCCCCGATCATTCGCCCATTGCTGGGCCGTTTACCAAACCATGCATCGTTTTCCAGCACCGTATAAACGGATCCGTGATTGACGCAGGCGTACGCAGGAACACATGGTACCCAAACTTGTTTTCCCAAATGCGCCGCCGTCTCCGCGAAGTCCGCTGATTTGGCTGCAGCTTCAATAGACAGCAATAGAAAGAATCGCCTGTCGGCAACTTTCGAAGGTGGTTCGGGCAGTTCAGCCGCAATGGCGCTTGTAACCAAAACTAACACCAGAAGAACCCGAGCTGTCATACAAGCTGAGCGCCCCCACCCGCGAACAAGAGGGCGCAAAGTTTACCGCGATACGCGGCCGATCACAAGAGCGAATCTCAGCGTATGACCGAATTTGTGGCTTGCTTCTGCGGCGACATCTTGCCCTGATGGTATTCTTGAGAAATAAGTCCCTAAGACGGCCACACCAGTATGCCAAACCCCACAGTCCCAGAGCGTATTGAGACAAGCGAAAACAGCGAAAATTTCGGCAACATCCTTTCCGAATTCGAGAGCAGCCATGTAACCCCGCGCACGGAGGGCAGCCGCGAAGGAACGGTGGTCTCCGTTTCGGCGGACTCGGCGATTCTCGACATCGGCTTCAAAACGGAAGGCATTCTGCCGATTTCCGAATTTCAGAATGACAACAAGCCTGTAAAACCTGGTGACAAGCTACAGGTCACGATCAAGGGCCGTGATCCCGAGGGGTATTACCAGTTAACTCGCAGTAAAGCTGCGCGCCCGAGAGACTGGGCGGCCTTGGAGCGGGCGTTTACAGACAAATTGCCGATCATCGGCACGGTCACGGGCGTGGTGAAAGGCGGGCTGAGCGTGGATGTGGGCGTCCGTGCATTTATGCCGGCCTCACGCAGTGGTGCGCGCGATACTGCCGAGATGGAAAAACTGGTTGAGCAGGAGATTCGCTGCCGCATTATCAAACTAGACGCAGCGGATGAAGATGTCGTTGTGGACCGCCGTGCAATCCTCGAAGAGGAAGCTCAGGCGAGCAGGCAGAGGCGCTATTCCGAATTGAAAGAAGGCGACGTGATGATGGGCACAGTGCGAAGCCTCACCGAATACGGCGCTTTCGTGGATATCGGCGGCGTTGATGCGCTGTTACATGTCGGCGACATATCGTGGAGCCGGATCGCGTCACCTGCGGACGTGCTTTCGGTGGATCAGCAGGTTGAGGTCAAGATCCTCAACATGGATCCGGAAAAGCGGCGCACAGCGGTAGGGATGAAGCAATTGCTGCCGCATCCGTGGGATTCGGTTCCCAGCAAATACAAAATCGCCGAACGCGTACGCGGCACCGTAACCCGGCTGACCGACTTCGGTGCGTTTGTCGAGATTGAGCCGGGCGTTGAAGGATTGATTCACGTTTCGGAGATGTCCTGGGTGAGGAAAGTAAAAAAGCCCAGCGATCTGCTCAAGACCGGGGACTCGGTGGAAGCTGTGATCCTCGGCCTCAATCCCGAGGAACGGCGAATGTCGCTGGGACTTAAGCAGGCTCCCGGTGACCCATGGGCCGACGTCTCACGA
>JAFAGX010000046.1 GCA_019237515.1 Acidobacteriaceae bacterium | reverse complement strand
GGCTGCCGATGTGCTCGCTTGCGCCGACCTTCGAGGCATCGACTCACACGGCATAGCTCGGCTGCATAGCTATTTCGAAATGTTGAGTGAAGGAGGGGTGAATCCAAAACCCAACGTTGAGATCGTTCGCTCGACTTCGAGCACGGCGACGGTCAATGGCGACAATGGCCTGGGACTGGTTGTTGGTCCAATAAGCAATCGCATCGCAATGGACCTGGCTGAAAAGGCGGGCTCCGGGTGGGTAAGCGTATGCAACACGAACCATTTCGGAATCGCAGGCTATTACGTTCTTAAGGCTCTGGAACGCGGCCTAATTGGATGGGCGATGACGAATTCAACCAAGCTGGTCGCACCCCTGTGGGGAGCGGAGCGTATGCTCGGGACGAACCCGATCGCCATCGGCTTCCCAGGAAAACACGAGCCGCCTATCGTGATCGACATGGCTACCAGCGCCGTCGCCTATGGAAAGATTGAGATCGCTAAGCGGAAAGGCATTCCGATCCCTTCCGGTTGGGCAATCAACGGCTATGGTGCTGTTACAACCAAGCCGGAAGAGATGATCGAAGGTGGAGCGCTCCTCCCGCTCGGATCTGACCGAGAGCACGGTGGACATAAAGGTTACTGCCTGGCGGTAATGGTCGATATATTGTGTTGCGTTTTAAGTGGCGCAAACTGGGGACCGTTTGCTCCACCATTCGCTCTTCGGCAGGAAATCGAAATCCCAACCCGCAGTGTTGGCAGGGGCATCGGCCATTTCTTTGGCGCGATGCGGATCGATGGGTTTATTGATCCTGACGACTTCAAGGGCCAGATGGATGAGTATGTTCGCGTCTTCCGTGCTACGAAACCCGCACCGGGCACAAGCGGAGTGGTCATTCCGGGCGATCCAGAACGGCAATCCGAACAGGAACGACAGAACAAGGGCGTACCCTTGCTGCCCGCGGTTATCGAGGAACTGCGCGATGTTTCAGCGAAAACGGGTGTACCGTTCAACTGAGAGTGCGAGAACTGCCGACTAAAAGAGTCGGGAGGTGAACCCTATGCGTTTACCCCTAAGACTTGCGCCTTTTTTGAACGAATAGCAGCCGCGATCCTCAGGCCCAGAGCTGTGATGGCGACCAGAACAAAAGGAGTGTAGAAAAGGGGTCTGATTACCGCGTGTCGCGTGAAGCTGACCGCGAAAAGAGCCATCAAATACCAGTGCGCCAGCGCCTCAAAACGTGATGACGAGAGTGGGAGAGGGCGAAACAGAACGCGAGCAGCCAGAGCATAGATAAACAGGAGCCCGGTCGTGAACGCGACGACCATGGTTCCTTTCAAAGCGTGCTCTCGTCCGATTGCAACCACTAGGGTAAGAATGAACGCAAGGTGTACTGTGTGCGATACAGCAAAACCCAAAACAAACCCATCTTTGTTTGCCATCAGCCAGCGCGTAGGCGCAACGGGCACAAGGCGGTAAAGCGCATTTCCGAGAAAAGCACCCAGGAATACGGCGAACGAGATTCGCGCTGTCGTTCGGATCGCCACGCGCATTGTCATCTCATCCAGCATTGGGTGTGACCACTGCCGCAAAACCTACGCGTATAGGTCGGTGCTGTCAACCGCCTGTCTGCGGATTCGACGCTGTGATCAAACGGCAGAAGAGAGCATTGGCTGCATTTCTCGGCCGATTTCGTTCTGGAATTGTGAGTTGCGCATCCAATAACTGACATTCTCATGCTGAGCGAACGTGAGTTGGATGCCAAGCCCAGTGCCCTGCAGGTACTCAGCGCGGACGCGTACATTTTCGACATCGATGGGACCCTGCTGGTCACACGCGATCTGGTGCACTGGAATGGCCTGCATCAAGCCATGCTGGAAACGTACGGTGTAGACACTACGATTGAGGGTCTCTCGTATCACGGAAAAACCGATATCGGCATTTTGAGAATGGCATTGGAGCGCTGCGAAATCACCGGCGCCGAATTTGAGGAGCGTCTGCCAACTGCGCTAGCGACAATTTGCCGCGAGGTGTCCGCCAACTGCTCAGAACTTCGGCCGGAGGTTTGTCCCTGTATTCCGGACCTGCTGAGCAGACTCCGGCAAGAAGGAAAGCTGCTCGGTGTAGCCTCTGGGAATTTGGAAATTGTGGGCTGGCACAAGATCTCAGCCGCCGGGCTGCGCGATTTCTTTTCGTTCGGCTGCTTCGGCGATGAATGTGAAGCTCGCGCGGATATCTTCGGCCGTGCAGTTTTGGAGGCACGGAAACGTTTAGGGGAGCCCGCAACAATTTGTTTTATCGGGGACACACCGGATGATGTTCGGGCAGCGCGCCAGGTAAATGCCCGGATTATTTCAGTCGGCACCGGAGTCCATTGCTTTGAAGAGTTGGCCGCGCTACGCCCGGATTATTGCTGTCACTCCTGCAGCGAGTTGGTTGCGCTTTTCCCGTAGGTACCAAGGGCACCCAGCGGTATACAAATTGCTTGTGTGAGCTAAGTACCCCGAGTATGTTGAGCCGAGTCGGTACTCGCGTTGGCAAAAGTAGTGACATCGGTAGCTCCGCCGCGGAAGTTGTCCGTCCTGGTACGTACGCTGGGCCAGTCGCGTCCCTATTGGCCGCAGCTGGCCGTAATCAGCGGCCTCAGCCTCTTGTCACTTCCGTTGACACTGCTCTATCCCGTTCCCTTGAAGATCGTGGTGGATAGTGCGCTCGGCGGCCGTCCCCTGCCTTCCTTGTTAACGCAAATCTTTCCTGCGGCTCGTCCTCAGGCTGCCATTCTCTGGGCCGTGGGCATGGTTCTAGGAATTGCAGTCATCGTGAATCTGCAAGGTTTGGCCAGTTGGTGGCTGCAAACCTATATCGGAGAAAAGCTGGTTTGGGATTTTCGAGCCAGATTGCTCAACCATGTCCAGCGTCTCCCACTTTCGCTGCTCGAGCGCTACGGCGCGAACGATTCGGTGTATCGCATTCAGCACGATGCGCCAGCAATTCAGTATGTGGCCATCCAAGGCTTGATCCCGCTGGTCAGCGCGGTCTTTTCGTTACTGGGTATGGTGTATGTCACCGCCCGAATCGATCCGTGGCTCGCGATTATTGCTTTGGCCGTCACACCAATACTGTTTGTACTCACGATGGCGTGTAGCCGGCGGGTGCGGCTCGGGGCGCAACGCGTGAAAGAACTGGACAGCAGCGCCATGTCGGTGATCCAGGAAGTATTGGGCTGCATTCGCGTCATTAAGGCATTTGGACAAGAAGACCGCGAACATCGGCGTTTTGTCCGGCGATCGGACAAACGGCTTGACAAGCAGGTGAAGCTCGCGATGGCGCAAGCTAATTTCAATACGCTGATCGGGCTGACCATTGCGGGAGGCACAGCCACGGCACTGTACATCGGCGTTCAGCACGTGCAGGCCGGGATACTGACCGTCGGATCACTGTTGGTGGTAATGGCCTATATCGCGCAAATGTATCAGCCGTTACAGCTCGTGAGCACAAAAATCACAGATCTGCAGACGTGGGTCGCAAGCCTGGAGCGCACGTTCGTTTTGCTGGATCAGGAGCCTGAGATCGCGGAGAGTCCGTGTGCTCTTGCTTTGGCGCGCGCTCAAGGGAGCTTCGAATTTCGTAATGTCTCGTTTGAGTACGGCGAGAGCGGACGGGGATTGAACAACATCTCTCTCAGTATACCGGCGGGCTCGCGTGTAGGAATCGTGGGCGCCACGGGAGCGGGCAAGACCACGCTGCTCAACTTGATTATGCGCTTCTATGATCCGACTCACGGTCAGGTGCTCCTGGATGGAGTGGATTTGCGCGAGTACCGGATTTCCGATTTGCGGCGTCAATTCGGCGTCGTGCTGCAGGAACCGGTGCTGTTCGATGCCAGTCTGGCTGAGAACATCGCTTACGGAAAACCGGACGCCGACGATGATGAGATCATCGCCGCGGCCACGTCAGCGTGCGCCCACGAATTTATTCTGAAAATGCCCCGGCAGTATGAAACGCTTGCCGGCGAGCGCGGTGCCGGCCTCTCGGGTGGTGAGCGTCAACGAATTTCTCTGGCCCGTGCTTTCCTGCGCAATAGCCCAATCTTGATCATGGACGAGCCGACGAGTTCGGTGGATCTGCAAACCGAGAATTCAATTCTCGAAGCCACGGAAAAATTAATGCAGGGGAGGACCACTTTTATGATCGCCCACCGGCTGCACACGTTGCGGAGTTGCAATATCATTCTGGTGCTGGAGCAAGGGGAGTTGGTGGACATGAAGGAGTCGGTTGGGGGACTGGCGCAGGCCGCGGGAATCTAACCGGATGATTGCGGCAGTGGCCGTTGGAAATGCGGAGATCCTTGGACTACGCGGCACGATCCGCAAGCGGCTCGCGCTGCTTCGCTCAGGATGACAATTGAGGAACTAGGGCTCGGTCACAGCAACTCTCTTCATCTTCTTGCCGAGCCGCACGACCTTCTCAGAATTCAGCAATATCGTGACGAGTGGTCGAAGAACTTTGTATCCATCGGCTTGGACGGAGTTCGCGTCAATCTTGCGAGCGCCTTCAGTTCGCGATGAAACCATACCAGCCTCGACTAATAGTTTGTCGAACCACACAAGTCTGATGTTCGGCAACTTGGGATCGTCAAGCGCAAAGTATGAGGCTGTATCCGTCTGTAAAAGATCCTTAGCGGCATTCACCTTTCGCAGCGAGACTAGCGCTAGATCAGCGGTGCTCGGTAATCTATCCTCTTGAAATTGTTTTGCCCAGTCTTCGGCGGCTTTGGCGGCGGAGTCAGCGGAATGGAAGTCGGTGACGATCCGGCGAGCCAAATCTTTTTTGGCTTGCATGGGATGCGCTTCCCGCTTCATATTCCCGATCTCGTTTGCCGACAGATCGGTGAGCAGTTCGTAGTACTTCCACATCTTGTCGTCAGAAACCGCCATCAGCTTGCCATACATCTCGAGCGGAGCTTCCTTGATGCCGATGGCATTATCCAGCGACTTCGACATTTTCTCGGCGCCCGCGCGCCAGCCTTCGAGAATCGGTGTGGTCAGCACTACCTGGGCGTCTTGGCCATAGCCACGCTGCATTTCGCGCCCAACCAGCAGATTGAATTTCTGATCAGTGCCCCCGAGTTCGACATCAGCGTGCAGCGCAACGGAGTCGAAGCCCTGCGCTAACGGATAGAGGAGTTCGTGCAGCGCGATCGGTTTTTCTTGCTGAAAGCGTTGATGGAAGTCCTCGCGCTCGAGCATCTGGGAGACGGTGAATTTTGCGGCCAAGCGGATCCAATCGGCTGACTTCACTTTGTCGAACCATTCACTGTTGAATCGAACTTCAGTTCCATCCTTAGAAAGGATCTTGTGTACCTGCGCCATGTAAGTTTCGGCATTGCGCTTGATTGCTTCCGGACTGAGCGGCGGGCGAGTGACGGAGCGTCCCGTGGGGTCGCCGATCATGCCGGTAAAATCGCCGATCAGGAAAATCGCCGTGTGCCCGAGATCTTGAAAGTGTTTCAGCTTGCGCAGAATCACCGTGTGACCCAGGTGCAAGTCGGGAGCGGTCGGGTCCATGCCAAGCTTCACACGTAGGGGTTTGCCGGACGCGCGGGACTTCTCGAGTTTTGCGCGGAGCTCGTCTTCGCGGATAAGTTCAGCCGCGCCTTTTTTTATATACGCGAGTTGCTCATCAACTGGCGGGAAAGTTGCCATCGAGAAACATTATTGCAGATCGTGGACTCGAAGCCATTCTCCAAGTGCGG
>JAFAGX010000204.1 GCA_019237515.1 Acidobacteriaceae bacterium | reverse complement strand
GGGCCCTTCGGCGCAATGCGCCTCATGGGATAGAGCACACGCTCCGGCGAATAGACCCGATCGAGGTATTTCGCGACTTTGGCACACAAAAAACCGCGCGTGATCGGATGCGCAGGGTCTCCTTGTATTTTCGTCGCTCGGCCGTCTTCTACGGTGATAAGGACACCACATGCATCAGGACAATCGTGGGGACACGCGGCGTGGACAACCTTCTTCATGTGGATTGATTATACGAGTGAGCTCAGAATGCTGGCGGCAAAAAAATAGGGCGGCGGGAGGCCGCCCTACCGAGATGCAGTGAATGTCAATTACGGTAACACACGAACACGGCCGGCTACGACGAACGGATGACCGCTAGTCTGATCTTTGAAGACCAAGCCGCGTACCACAAGGTTCGCTGATCCTGCGGACTGTAATCCGACCAGTCCGTTGACGTTATCGAATATGGTCAGGTTGCCGGTGTCAACTGTGAACGGGCCGCCAGCGGCGTAGCTCATCAGCAAATCGTTCTGCATTTGGAAGCTGCCGAGATTTCCGCTATTGACCTGAACGCTATTCAAGACGATCGATCCGAGAACGCCTTGGCGGCGTAACGAAACCAGCGATGGTGTGAAGGTCGCGCTCTGGAATGTGCCGCCGACGAAGATGCGTTGGCCGACAACTAAGCTGTTGGCATTGAAGAATTGGCCGGTAAGCCAGTTATCGAAAAAGCAGATGTCATACTGCGACACGCCGCTCAGATTGACTGTGTAAACCGTATCAATCGGAATTGTTGGGCTGAGGTTCGGTAATTCTTCACCGACAAACATGGTCACGATCGGACCGGGCTGGACCTCAAGAATGCGTCCTGAGATGAAGGCTTTGTCGGTGGTGATTACGTCGACGCCAGAGGCAAGAATGCTGCCATCCGCCTGAACCGTACCCACCGCGGAAACAATCGCATTCATCGGCAGGGTACCGAGAGTATATCCGCCGCTAAATTGCGTGCTGGAGTTTACGTCGATTACTTCCTGGAAACCGTACGGTCCCTGAACTGTAAAGGTGTTTGCCGATGTACTCGTCGAGAGAACCGATCCCGTGAAGTCGGTGATTTCTCCCAACTCCTCAGACGCTGAGACTGCCTGAACATCAATCGTGGGATTGACGCTGCCGTTAATCTGGCCGCCGGTGGTTTGCAGCGACTGGCGGAGATCAAAATCCATGTGCAGGCCGGCCAGACCATTACTGGCAACGGTCAGCGGCTTACCCGTCGGAAACGCAACCGTAACCGTGGAAGTAGTCAGTGTTCCGTTGATCTTGCTAACCGAAGGCGGAGTGGTCGTCATGTCTACGGAATAAATCACCGGACTAGCAAGTGAGAACGTTGCACTGGTATATGTGCCCGGGGCAACCTGGTTGAAACCAAGCAGCGAGCGTAATCCCATCAACCTGCCAAAATCCACCGTCGTCGGCGTGGAGAGCAGAGTTTGAGTGGTCGAACTGTTATTGACCGTGATGCTGTTGATCGTGATGTAGAAGGAAACTACGGACGGCAGCGGTGCGTCTTCGCCGGTCACAAAAACCTGTGCCTGCGAGTTGCCAGAACCGCCATTGTTTGAAGAACTGCTGCCACCGCCGCAGGCTGTAAAAGTCAGCCCAATGAGGGCAAAAACAGCTAAAAACAGAATTGATCGCTTCATGAGTCGCTCCTCCGTTACGAGAGTGCTTGGGGGGAGCCAAAGCCTCTGTTATGCGGACTAAACACTGGCAGGGTAAAAAAGTTTTGTGAGTAGCGGAAGTTACCAAAGTGACTGGTCGATGAGCCACGATTACCGGAACCGCAAGTTGGGAGCAAGTTTCACCAGGTAAGCCTTTTACAGAGCTAACGTGAGAAGGAAATTAAGCGAAAGTGAACAGAGTGTTTACGACGGTCGGGACTGGCAGCTTAAGCTGCAACCGAGTTCAACAGTGCGACTGGGAACTCGTTGAACAGCTGCTTAGCGTACAGCACGTGAGCGCCACTTGAGGCTTGAGGTTCCGAGTGCTCTCCAGTGAAGACGTTTTGGAGTCGTTGGGGAGTTCGAGCGGGAAGTTCAATTTGAGTGTCATGCCATATTTCGCTTCCCAATGGCAGGCCTGGGTTACCGTTGAGGAGTTCCGCAAGCAGCCGCGGCACAGCCGTAATTGCGATACGATTCTTCTCCCGACGTGCAAATGCGACGATATGCTTGGATTTCGGGCCTACGATTTGCAGGGGAAGATACTCGCCATGTCGAAATAGGTTGGCCTCACGATTACGTAGACTCAGAGTTTTCCATAGGATATACATCTTGATTCGACAGTCTTCAATATTACCGGCAAGCTCGCGAACGGCCGCGCGAAGCTTCTCGCAGCATTGGCTTCCCAGTGCTTGAATTTCCATCAACAGTTTATGGCGAGTGGCGTAGTCCACTGTGCGACGATTATCCGGATCTACGAGGCTGAATTGCCATAATTCATTTCCCTGATAAATGTCGGGAACACCCGGCGCCGTGAGCTTTATCAAGCTCTGCGACAGGCTGTTTAACAGTCCGAAAAAAGCGATTTTCCGCTGAAACGGAACGAATTGTTCGCGAAAATCTGCGGATTGCAAAACCGCATCGACAAACGACGCCAAGGCAGACTCGTAATCTACGTTTGGATTTCTCCAACTGCTTTCATCCTTCGCTTCGCGTACTGCTTTCAGCATGTAATCGCGCACCCGCGGAAGAAAACTATCTTCTGGAGGTTCCAATCCGGAAGAAACAGGCCATGCACCAATGAGAGTCTGATAAAAGTGATACTCGTCATTCAAGCTGGGTGACTCGTTTCCCTGGCACAAGGTCTTCTTGTCTCTATTCAGTTCGCGCCAATTCTTTAACTGGCGTTCCCATTCAACGGTCATTTCCGATAGCACATCAATGCGGGCACGCACGTCTTCGGAGCGCTTGGAATCGTGCGTAGATGTTGCAAGCATTTCGTGCGGCCAGAATTTCGCTCGTGCCTCGATGTGCTGATGAAATTCATCAGCTTCGATACCAAATCTGAGTGGGTCTCCACCAACGTCGTTCAACGAGATCAGGCGATTGTAACGATAGAAACTCGTGTCCTCGAGACCTTTCGCCATGAGCGCGCTGGTGTACTGCTGGAATCGCATGGCAAAGTGAAGAACGGAATTCTGATAATAAAGAGGCCGGCCTTTGGCGATGCGGGTCAGCAGAACTTCGCGAATGAAATCGTAGACGGACGAATCTGCCCCAGTGCTTTTGCCCTTTGCGCACTCAACAGCTTCTTCAATGTATTTGCGATCAGACTCCGAGACGTGGCCGGAACTGATATAAGTTCGGTAAACCGGAAAGCAGGCTACGATTTCGGCAAGTGCATCGCGCAAGCTCTTGAGCGTGAAGTCACAGGTATGCCGCTCCGCCAGGGCGATGCGACTCAGGTGATTTCCCAAAACGTTCAACTCACTATTCAGCAGGTGATCGATCACGAGTTTCTTGCATTCGTATACTATGCGATCAAATTTCACTGACTGGCCGACGAATTCCGTGTAGATTCGATCCATTTCTGTTTCTGCCTTTTGATCAATAAACAAGGCGTTCACAAGATTGGAGAAGTTGTAACCGGTAGTGCCATAAATCGGCCAATCGGCGGGAAGCTTTTCGTCGCCTGTAAGTATTTTTTCGGCAACTACGTAGTTAGGCTTCAAGCGCGCCCGGCGAGGCGATCCGCCGTGCCGCTGCAATCTTCGGAAATATTGCTGCGGGTCATAGAGCCCATCAGGATGATCGATCCGCAGGCCATTGATTGTCCCTTCCTGCAATAGCCGCAGAATAAATTCGTGGGTCGCCTCGAACACAAGTTCGTTTTCCTGACGCAAAGCCGCGAGATCGTTGACATCAAAGAATCGTCGGTAGTTGATGTCATCCGCAGCTACTCGCCAGTACGCCAGGCGATAGGATTGTGCTTTGATGAGTTCGTGAAGAGAATCGAACGAACTGGAATCACCCGGACTGCCATTGATTTTTCGGACCGCCTCCTCGATGAATTGCATGATTGCGGCCGATCTCTCACAGAACGCAGCCAGTTTGGCTTTATAAATTTCTTTCTCGCGCTGACGTTCCGTGCGCTTTTCCGGCGAAATTCTTTTGCGCCCGGGCAAATTATGAAACGCCGCAATCAAGCTTTGCAGTTCCAAAACGTCCTGGTTCTCAGGTCCCAGCCGTTGTTTCAGGTCCTCCAAACCGCATCGAAGAATGCTGGGATATTCCCGAGGATTCACCGGAAATCGATGCTGGAAATACGAGATGCTGAACTCGCCATGCTGCTTGTCAAATGCCAGCTTCAGTTCACCGCGATCGAGCACAATGCCATATTGGTCCCCAAGCACTGGCACCAACACTTTGCCCTGGAGTTCGTCTTTGAGCGGCTCCCAATCGATGTCGAAGTATTCTGCATAAACTGAAGACTCGCCATTCTCCAAGACGTCCAGCCACCAGGCGTTGTCGCTTCCCATGATGCCCATGTGATTGGGAACGATGTCGAGGATCTGTTGCATGCCGTGCTCGTGCAGTGCCGCAACAAATCGCTGGTAGTCCTGGGGCGTGCCAATTTCCGGATTGAGGTGATGGTGGTCAATGATGTCATAGCCATGCATGCTGCCCGGCCGCGCACGCAAGTAGGGTGACGCATAACAATGGGAAATCCCGAGCGCCGCGAGATAAGGCACCCACTCCGTGGCATGAGAAAAGGTAAAGTCTTTATTGAACTGAAGACGGTACGTCGCGACAGGTATGCTGGGCGTCTTCATGTGCTGAGGAACCACGCTCCACAGACGGCAGCCAATTGGGTTCCATTTGCGATGCTAGCGTGATCTTCTGCGGTCGTATAGAGCAGCTTTCCTTGTGGTATAGGCAATCCAACTGCGGAACTGCTGAAATTGGCAATCATTTCCAGACTCTGACCACTCGTAAGCTGCCACTTCACCGAAACAGCCTCGCCTGCGATGACCTCGAATTTCGCCGTTCCGCGTGAAATCTTCGACACCAACGGCACAATTTCCTTTTGTCGGAAGCTCAAGAGTCCCCGGTAAAACTGCAGCCATTGGATGTGCGAAGACATCTGCAAGGAAGCCCAATCCAGCTTAGATCGCATGAAGGTTTCACGGCTGCCCGGGTCGGGTATTCGCGCCTGAGCCTCCGCGCTGCTGAATTGCGCGAAGCGGGCAAACTCCGAGCGCCGCCCGTCCGTGACTTTGGCGGCGAGATCCGGACCAAAGTCGCAGAAGAATAGAAACGGAGTGTCCGCGCCAAATTCCTCTCCCATAAACAACAATGGCGGAGATGGCGCTAACAGCAGTACTGCGAGGGCAACTCGTAATTTCTCGGCATCGGTTAACTGCG
>JAFAGX010000199.1 GCA_019237515.1 Acidobacteriaceae bacterium | reverse complement strand
CCAGCACGGTTTCCTAATCATTCCCTTCACCATAGCCGTTCCATTGCCCTGTGTTTTCACTCGCCGGTTCATCCGAAGAGTGCTGCGTCTGCAAATCAGAACATGCAAAATCGCAAGAGTGCCTAGCTGGCACTTGCTCAGCTCGTTGTGTTTTTGGGGGGAAATCTTGGCGATTTATCGTGACTCTATCGTGACCAAAAGTAGGCCACGCTCTGAAACTGGCGTCCCCGACGGGATTTGAACCCGTGTTACCGCCGTGAAAGGGCGATGTCCTAGGCCGGGCTAGACGACGGGGACAAGCAGGTGAGCGCCTGGCAGCCAGACTGATCGTAGCAGCGCCTCTCGCGAAGTGTCAAAGCTGCGCTTCCCCTGCGTCTGGCTTCAAACTGTAAGTCTTCCGTGGCAGTGCGCGCCAGCCGAAACGCTTACAATGGCATTGCGGTCGAGGGAAAGATTGTGGCTGATCCACTTTATTTGAGTCTCTGGTTTTCCGATTTCGAAGCCGATGAAATGTTGCCGAAGGCTTTGTCGGTCATGCGGCAATTCCCATTTTCTTCGCCGCAGCCCGGCATCACCGGAGTGGGACTGCATCCGGTTTCCTGGAACGAGGCCACAATCCTCGAACGCCACTTTAATCCAGGTATCACGCCTGAGGCCGCCGTATTGATTGCGTCGGATCTGCTGCATTCCGATTACGCCTACGTTTTCGAGGCGGCATGGGATTTGTGGCTGTTTGACGAGGAGCAAAGAAAATGGGCACTGAAACCTTCGGGGGCAAAATTCGTCGTACATGGCGAGGAGTTCGAGGATGGCAGCTACCAGACGGAAGGTCACATCCAGGTGGATTTCGGATTGGATTCCCCTTTCCTGCAGGAGCAGTTGCAGCTCAATTCGGAGGGAGAAGAGCGGGTGCGAGCCAACGTGCAAAAGCTGGTTGAGTTTACGAATAAAGCAGAGCAAGCCTCGAGCGCAAACGCTCGGTTGCTGCGATCGGACTCGGAGGACAATCTCGCCCAAAAACTCGTTGCAAGGCTGCAAAGGGTGCAGTGATTTCAGTGCACAACGACGAAAAAACGATGCAGACTTCTCTTCTAGAGACAATGAAACTTCGACGCTGAGTAGCTCATCTGTTAGATGATGTGGGACGTAAGTGAGCTGAGCGGGCTGATGCTGAGTTTTATTGTAGTGATCGGCATTGCCGCGATTTGGTGGTCTGCCATAAGAGTGCGGTAAGATCCGGCCCCAAGAGTTGTCAAGGTCGGAAGGCTGCACTGCCACGTCGCGAACAAGGATGTTCAGCACATGAGGAAGACCTTGTGACCATTTCCTGCACGATGAAAACGTTTGGAATGCTGCGCGCAAAGTAGTAAAAAGATTCCGGTTAAAACCAGGTTAGACGACGTTTCGTAGCTGATATTCCTATGCCATCCGAGTCCCCGAGCGCGCAAGCAGCGGCAGCATTAACGCTCCCGCAACTCATCTCGTCGCCGCTGACAAGTGCCGCGATTTTTCTTGTCGTCACGATTGATGCCGGTGATGAAAATCGCATTTCCGTCCTTTCTTTCTGCGCCGATCTCTCCGGACTTCTTCGCGCCGTAGGTTTTCGAGCCCTTGATGGCGGTCTATCCTGCATCATGGGGTTCGGTTCCGGCGCCTGGGATCGGCTCTTCGGCTTGCCACGTCCGGCCGAGCTTCACCCTTTTCACGAGATTCGCTCGGGTCCGCGCCATGCTGTTTCCACCGCTGGCGACTTACTTTTTCACATTCGCGCAAAACGCATGGATCTCTGCTTTGAGCTCGCCGCGCAAATCATGGCTCGACTCAACGGTGCGGTGAGCGTAGCCGACGAGGTTCACGGCTTTCGCTATTTCGAGGAGCGCGATGTACTCGGCTTTGTGGATGGCACCGAAAATCCCACAGGCAGCGCGGCTGCCGATGCCGTTTTCATCGGTGACCAGGATCCGGCTTTCGCCGGTGGAAGCTACGTCGTCGTGCAGAAATATCTTCATAATCTTGACGCCTGGAACAAGCTTGCCACCGAGACTCAAGAAAAAATTATCGGGCGCTCAAAACTCTCCGACATCGAACTCGACGACTCCGTCAAGCCTACCTCGGCGCACAACGCCCTCACCGTCATCGAGGAAAACGGTAAGGAAATCAAAATCCTCCGGGACAATATGCCGTTCGGACGTCCCGGCCACGGCGAGTTCGGCACCTATTTCATCGGCTACAGCCGCTCCCCCCGGACCATTGAACAAATGCTAGAAAACATGTTCATCGGACGTCCGCCTGGCAATTACGATCGCATTCTCGACTTCAGTACTGCGATGACAGGCAATCTGTTTTTTGTTCCGACGGCATCGTTCCTTGACGATGTCTCCCCGGATCAGCCCGCGCCCGTTGCATCACAGGAACTCACGACTGGCTCAGTACCAGCGGAAAATGGCACCCGCTCTGATCGTGCGAACGACAGTTCGCTCGGCATTGGTTCTCTGAAAGGAGAAGAATTTCATGAATAACCTGCATCGCGAGCTGGCGCCCATTTCTGATACTGCATGGGCTCAAATCGAAGAAGAGACATCGCGCACGCTAAAGCGGTATCTAGCCGGTCGCCGGGTTGTGGATGTTCACGGCCCCTCGGGCTCGGCACTGTCTGCGGTAGGCACAGGTCACCAGCACTCGATCGACGCGCCAGGAGACGGTGTGAGTGCACACCAGCGTGATGCGAAGGCTCTTGTCGAATTGCGTGTTCCATTCGATTTGGCTCGTCAGATGATCGATGATGTCGAACGCGGCGCCAATGATTCCGATTGGCAACCCGCAAAGGATGCCGCGCGAAAGCTCGCGTTCGCCGAAGACCGCGCTATTTTCGAAGGGTACGCTGCAGGCGGAATCACCGGGGTTCGGCAGGGCACCAGCAATCCCAAGAAATCACTTCCCGCTGACGTTCGCAAATATCCCGAAGTCTTTGCGCAGGCCTTAAGCCAGTTGCGTCTCGTCGGTGTCAACGGTCCTTATGCCGTTCTTCTCAGCGCCGATGCTTATACCGAACTCGCCGAAACCAGCGACTATGGCTATCCGGTCCTCGAACATGTCAAACGGCTGGTCGAAGGCAAAATCATCTGGGCGCCCGCTATTGATGGCGCTTTCGTCGTCACGACAAGGGGCGGCGACCTCGACCTTTACCTCGGCCAGGACGCATCCATCGGCTATTTGAGTCATACGGATACGCAGGTTCGGCTTTATTTGCAGGAGACGTTTACGTTCTTGTATTCCACTTCCGAATCCGCCGTAGCTCTCGATTCTCCCGGGAAGCCGCGTTCATGATGAAGCGAGTTGTGGTGTCGATTTCAAGTGGTGACCGGCCAGGTCTGATACCGGATCATCCCTCTGCTGCCCGGATTTCTTCGTTAAGGGCTTTGTCCTCAAAATTTGTCTTCAGAAATTCTGCCGAGGTAGGCAACTCCACCTTGAGGTCGTGGACTGTACAAACCTGCACCTTACCCGCCTGAAGCCGATAGTCGAGGGCGTGTCCCCCAGCCTGTTTATCTTGCCGTAGGAAATGCAGGTGAAATCCTGCCACACCGATGCCTTGCGCAAATACTGGAGAACGAAATCCTGCCAACGTTCCCTGCACTTTCGCGAAGACCTTTTCTGCTTGATGTTTTGCCGCTTCGGTGAGCGGTGGAAACGGCTTAGCCTGACGTTGCACGGTTCGGGTGCGGACTTCATCGAAAATGCCATCCACCCGCACTGCGCTGAAGAGGTTGGCATCTGTCGCCTGCTCAATCAGCGCTAGTAGTTTGTCCTTGGTCACGGGTTGCGCCAGATCTAACTGCTTCTCAGAACGGAAAAAGGTGACCACCGCGAACGGTGTCTTCTGCTCCGGAGCGACAGGTCGCGCCGTACCGTCTGACCGAAGCTGATAGAACGTACCGTCAAACCCGACCATTTCCCCATCGAGTTCATTGAAAGTTCCGAGGCCGAAATCGCCATGCTTCCGAATTTCTCCATATGTTGTTTCACCTTCGTAAAGCCCCGCAATCAGAGCAGCCATCAACGACGTCTGATACAGCTCCCCGGCCCGAAAATCCTCACTGCCGGAGACGTGATGCCACGTCGGCTGGATCATTGCGAGTGAGCCGGTTACCGGCGAATTCGTCGTAGGCATCCCCTCAGTCCCAAGCTTCCGGAATCACATGCTGGCCAATTTCCACGTTCTTGCTGTAATCCGTCGGAATGTCAATTACGACCACACCGGGCGTCTCCAGCCCTTTGCGCAATGTCGGTACGAGTTCATCGGGTTTATTAACTCTCAGTCCCACGGCTCCGAAACTTTCCGCATATTTCACTAAGTCCGGATTGCCAAAATTCGTGCCTGATGTGCGTCCATAAATAAGCTCTTGCTGAAACGCGACCATGTTGTACCCGCCATCGCGAAAGACGACGACTGTGATGTTCTGCTTCAGCCGCACCGCGGTCTCCAACTCCATCGAAGAAAAAAGGAAACCGCCGTCGCCGACCGTCGCTACCGTCTTCTTGCTTGGATAGATCAGGTTCGCCGCCATGGCCCAGGGAATTCCGACGCCAAGCGTTTGCTGGCCGTTACTGAACAAGAGCTTCCGCGGCTCAAATTCGAAGAAGTGCCGCGCCATCCAAATGTGGTGCGATCCCATATCGCTTGCAATGATGGTGTCATCATCGACGAAACTGCGTAGCGCCAACACAATACTGAGGGGGTGGACCAAGCCGCTGGATTTCGGTGGCGGCGGATTGAGCAATGCGTTCGACTCCGCATGAATCGCCTGAAGCTCCGGGCTCCTGTCGAAGGATTGCTCTGGCAGCATAGACGCGAGCGCGCTCACGGTTTCAGGAACCGCGCCGCGAAGCTCCAATTCCGGCTCATAATGGTTGTCGATGTCGCACGGATAACTATCGAGATGAATGATGGTCCTCGCCTTACCTACATTCCAGAAGCTCGGATCGTACTCGACCGGGTCGTATCCAATAGTTAGTACAACGTCCGCTCTGGCGAGGGCCTTATCTCCCGGTTGATTCCGAAAGAGTCCCACGCGTCCGAAGAAGAGTGGAAGTAGTTCTCGCGATACAGCTCCCGCCCCCTGAAATGTGCCTATGACGGGCAATCCGTGGTGCTTCAACAATGCGCGCACTGCGGCGGTTGCGCGTGGTTCGCTGGCGCCCATGCCAAGCAAAACGACCGGGCTCTTCGCTTTGGATAGCTTCGCAGCGGCTCGCTGAATCATGTCCGCCGGTGCTGCCCCTAACTCTGGCAGCGGCGATAACGGCGGTACCCTGGCATCCGTCGCGGCACCCTGCACATCCCGTGGAAAAGCGATGAAGGATGCACCGGGGCGAGGAGCCATTGCGGCACGGAAAGCGTTCGCCACCGCCTCTCCTGCCGCTTCCGGAGAGTTGACTGCGACACTGAACTTCGTGATCGGCTTCATGATCGCAACCGAATCCATAGATTGATGCGTCTGCTTTAGGGTGTCCGCCAAAGGGACAACGCCTCCTATGGCCACCATGGCATCACCTTCGGTTGTAGCAGTGGCCGCGCCGGTCACAATATTTCCTGTGCCGGGACCGGATGTGACAAGACAGACTCCCGGGCGTCCCGTCAAACGCCCAACCGCAGCGGCCATGAACGCGGCGTTCTGTTCGTGCCGGCACACAATCAGCTGCGGACCCTCATCGCGTAACACATCAAAGGTCGGCATAATCTTTCCGCCAGGGATGCCAAATATATATTTGACGCCTTGTTCCACCAGGCTTCGGACCAGCAGTCGTCCGGCGGTTTGTTTGCTTTTCATTGCCATCGTCTTGCTTTGATTGTCAATCTGCGCGACCGTTGCCATAGCCAACCTCCACTGAATTGCTCTTCACAAATAATTTCGAAAAACCATCGATCACCATTGTTGAAACCAGGGCGATAAGCGAATCAGAACAAAACGGTAGAAGAGAAACAATTAGACGATGGTGTTGGAATACTTTGGTACTGGTCGGGGATCACCCGATCGAGTTCCCCGAGCAAGAAGAAACTAAACGGGGCCTTATGGTTTGTATCCGCCTTGTTGCCACTCAGCGAATAGCGCGAGTTGGTCAGCCGTCCAGTACGGACCGCCCGGAGGCATGCTGGGTGGCTGACCATCATGTCGCGAGAGTGTTGCGAGCACACCGTTAGCATTCTCCGGATTCGACATGTAATCGTAATTATCCAGTTCCACTCCAAACTGTTTCATATGTGACACATCGATATCACGGAACAATGGTCTGATGTTGGTGGAAAAAGAAACCATAGCTTGTTTTGCTCCCTCGTTTTTCTGCTGTTTCACAACTCTGCTGCCGGAGGAAGGCGTCACGCTATCCCCGGCGAACACTTTCTTCACGGGAATCGCGTTCAAATACCTTCGAACACAAGTCCTGTGAACATCTTTGGACTCATAAATCCATTGCCCCATTTCGCATCGTAGAAAGCGGTCGGCTTCTCAGCGACCACTTCATCAAGTGATTTGCCTTGCTTCTTGAGAGTTGCAACCTTGTCGCGGGTGCTGACCAGGAGGTCGCGATAGAAGCTGAGATCCGACTTTGTGGCAACCGGCCCATGCCCCGGAATCACGATCATTTTGTCGGTAATCTCGGAAAGGTTGGCTTCGGTCGCCCGGATCATTCCATCAATGCTGCCGCCGGTTGAGTAGTCGATGAAGGGGTAATAGCCGTTCCAGAATGTGTCTGCGACAAGAAGAATGTCAGCATTCGTTAAGTGAACAGAGATGTCGCTATCAGTGTGAGCGGGTGCGTAATGTTTGAGAGCGATATTTTCTCCGTTAAGTTCGAGTGTGCGCTCGTTCGTGAAGACATCAGTTGGAATTGCGCCGGACGGGGACGCCTTAAATGTGAAGTCCCAGCCTTCGACTCGCGTGTCAACAGAGAGGTGCTTCCGGGTATTCTCGTGAGCAAGGATCGTTGCGCCGGCAGAGTGCAACCACTCATTTCCGTCCGTGTGGTCGAAGTGCCAGTGCGTGTTGATGAGATGTCTGACGGGATCGGAACTGATGCCCGCAAGAGCCTTAGCAATCTGCGGACGAGCCCCGGCATATCCCGCATCAATGATGAGCTTGCCGTCACGCCCCGGGAGCACGGCGATGTTGCCCCCTGCACCCGTGAGGACGTTCACGTTGCCGCGCAAGGTTTGCACCGTCACGGTTGCGTTTGCTGCTTCTCGGCGCGCTTGCTCCACAAGCCCTGAGATGGAGACCGATTCGTTGATCTGAGTTGTCATGGTTCCTCCATTCCGAGTCCGGGCAATTCCCGGTCTTTGACTGACGGCCAAAGACCGGTAGTTTGCGCTCAGGCTGCGGCCTGCTTGGTTTGTTCAAAGAAGGCGAGCAATTCTTCGTTGATCTGGTTCTTTAAGGTTGAGGGCATCCCATGCGGTGCGCCAGGGATGACTTTCAGAATTGATCCTTTGACGAGCTTCGAAGACAGAAGAGCCGAGGCTTTGATCGGGACAATCTGATCGTCGTCGCCGTGAAGAATCAGTGTCGGCACATCGAACTTTTTCAAATCTTCTATTTGATCTGTCTCAGAGAAAGCTTTTACGCAGTCATAAACTGCCTTGTGCCCTGCCATCATGCCCTGGAGCCAGAACGTGTCACGTAAACCCTGCGAAACGTTCGCGCCAGGACGATTTGCGCCATAAAAAGGAACACTGAGATCCTTCCAGAATTGTGAGCGATCACTAAGGATCGACTTGCGGATCCCGTCGAACACTTCGATCGGTGTGCCCTCCGGATTGGAAGCAGTTTTGACCATCAGCGGCGGCACGGCGCTGATTAACACTGCCTTCGCAACTCGCTTTGTGCTGTAACGTCCGATGTATCGAGCAACTTCGCCGCCGCCTGTGGAGTGGCCGACATGGATCGCATTCTTCAGGTCGAGCTTTTCGACCAAAGTTGCGAGATCGTCAGCGTAGGTGTTCATATCGTTGCCTTCCCAAGGCTGGCTCGATCTCCCGTGACCGCGTCGATCGTGAGCAATGCAGCGGTAACCTCGGTCGGCCAGGAAGATCATTTGGTCTTCCCATGCGTCTGCATCAAGGGGCCAGCCATGGCTGAACACAACGGGTTGCCCTTTGCCCCAGTCTTTGTAATAAATCTGCGTACCATCTTTCGTTGTAATCGTCGGCATCGTCTTTCTCCTTGAAGGTCAGTCGTATTTACAAATGGCATTGGCGGATCGGGATTGCACCGGTTGCAATGACCGCATCAGATCAGAAACGCCTGATCCTGCCAATTGCACCTTGGTATCGGCAATACTTTCGTATTAAGTCGTCGACGGGGTGTGCGAGTCCGCGAACACTCTCATATTCACGCGGCTAGCTGATCGATGCCGCCGTCATGACTGCGTCGTCCCCTATTCCGCAGCTTTGGCGGCCAGCGTTCCGACCACCGCAATATTCTGAATCAGGTCTTGCGGCAGATCGTGACGCTCCGCGAGATACTCAGGGCTGTTGTAAGAGACCCAGATTTTCCCCTTTTCGTCTTCCCAAACCAAGATTTTGAGCGGCAGGTCGATGGCAATGCTAGGACTTGCCAGCATGAGCGGCGTTCCGGCCTTGGGGCTTCCAAAAATCAGCAACTTTGTGGGCGGCATTTTCATTCCCACTTTTTCCGCCTCTCCGCTGTGATCAATAACAGCAAAAAGAGTGATCCCTTTGATTTGTAAAATATTCTTGATTCGCTCGACTGTCTCATCGACGGAGTGATTACTAGGAATATCGACGATTGCATTCTTTTTTGCAGCATTCCTGGCCGCCGACAACGGCACTGCAAGGCCGATGAGTAGTGTCGCAAGTTGGCCAATGCTCATAACGGTTCTCCTTCTAGAGTTCGCGCTACACAAGCCAAGCGAAACATTCGAGCGGATCAAAACAAAACAACAGTTGAACGATGGTATCCGCGACGCCTTCGTATCAGCTATCGATGTGGGGAGCCACCGCTGCTCCACGATTGCCATTAACACGATTTGCTAATCGAGCCGACGCCGCGATCGTGACCGCTCGCCAGTTCCGCTCTTCCGATCTAGGAGGGCTGTCGATAAGCTCGGATTCATCAAGCCAGTCTTCTGCGGAAAGCCTCGCCTGCTCCGCACCGTAGGATGTTTTAACCGCGGCGATGAAAGAAGTCAGCTCGCGCTCGGCTAGGCGCATCTGCTCCTCATAAATCGGATCGGAAAAAGAATCGGGCTCGTTCGTGGGGTCCATTTGCATCGTGTCCCGGATGATTACGCCAGATGTGCAATCGCGAATCTATTGCACGAACGTATCGACCGATACCAAAGTATTAGGGACCCTCAGTGCGGGCCTGCCTTGATTGAGGACAGCGGAGGCTGTTGCTAAAGACTAAACTACGCAGCCCCTGCTCGCGCACCAGACATCAGAAAAGCATTGGAAGACAAGCCGTGGCTGATTGGGCTTATATGCGGACGGGGACAACGACATCAGGACGAAGATCTATTGGGTAGGGATGCCGACTGATCGCCCACCGTCATTCAATTGCCATAAGAGGATGTGGAGAAAACTGATTATTACGAGCGCACTAGTTTCGAAGAGGCGTTTGTGAGCGATGGGTCGCGGAACTATTCGTTACTGAAGGGGACACGTTCAATGTCACCCTTGCAGAATCTTGCATCGGCCTGTTTCGTTCTGGGTCTCGTACTTCTGGGTTGGCCTTCTCAGACTTGTTTCAACCCTCAATGAAACCTACACTGCGTTCACATACGACGCACTGAAGCGAGGTCAGCAGACTTCCTCTCAAGAGCGTCTTGGGCTCTTTCCTTTAGCCACTTTCTGAATTGGCCCTCAGTAGTCCGAACCGGCCACGTAGGACAAACAACATTTCACCTTGCTTTAGTGGAAATCAGTACGCCGTAGTGTGTCCGAAATTTGCGCG
>JAFAGX010000055.1 GCA_019237515.1 Acidobacteriaceae bacterium | reverse complement strand
AGCGGGTCCACCGTGTCGCCGGCATCGCCCAGAATGTACCAGCGATCGGGTGAGTAGCGCTGCTGGCACTCCCACATATATTGGCGATAGAAGTTTAAGTCCGCGACTGTACCACTCCGGACAAGATCGACGATGACCTGGTGCTCTTGCCCTACGCAGTCCAAAAACTGATCCATGGTGCGGACTTCGCCATACGGATACTGGTCAAGACGGTAGGTAATCCCAATGCTGATGAATGAGGGCGCCTCGGGAGAGCGCATGGGAATACACCAGATCCAATTACCCTTGCCGAAGAAGTGATGGGTTGCGAAGTAGGGCACGAAAGCGCGGTTCTCTTTCTTTCGTGCATCGATGCGCGCCAGGATGTCGGGATCAAAATTGGCCAGACGAAACCAGAAAACGTTCTTCTGCTCTTTAACGGTCTGCTGAAGGTGCAGGGACTTCGCGAGGACACGATTGCGTCCCGTGGCATCGATCAGCCATCGCGCGTGCAAAGTGGACTTCTGACGAGCGGCGTCTTCCACCGTGATGCAATGCAGTTCGCCACCGTGAGCGAGATCAACGGACACGACCGTGCCGGCCACCATCTGCACGCCATTCTGGCAGTTGCGACGGCGCACTTCCCTGTCGAAGGTAAAGCGGTTCACCTGGAACGATAATTGAGGCGGCACTGTGGGAGCTTCGTCAACGAAGTAGGTGCGGTCCGCCGGATTTTCAATGTTGAGCTTGTGGTAATACGTGAGCCCGTATTTCGGATAATGGTGTTCGACCAGGTAGGTGCCGAGCCCGAGTTCGAGCAGAAAATCAATGGTGAGCTCGACGAAAGATTCACCGACAATCGGACGATTCTTGCCAGGGCCCTCTACTACCGTGATGGCCAAAGAGGGGAAGCGTTTTCGCAAGTAAGCCGCCGCCAGTTGGCCGGTAGCTCCACCTCCCATGATCAAAATATCGCAAGCCATAGGTTTCGCAGTATACGGTTGCCTTTGAGCCCTGAACAGCATTACTGCGGGCCGGAGCAGAGATTCTAAACTCGAAGCCTAATTAGTACGCAAGGAATTTGTCAGCTGCCGCTTGGAAACGCGGACTTTGATTCCAAATTTCGGCCTCAACGTGATGGCTGGCATGGGAACGACGGGGCACGGCAGAAGATCGAAATGGAACTGCGATGCAATGGCAGCCAGCACCAGACCAGCTTCCATCAGGGCGAAAGGCGCGCCGATGCACATCCGTGGACCTCCGCCAAATGGAAAATAGGCGAAGCGAGGCAATCTTTTTTCTAATCCATCCAGCCAGCGCTCCGGGCGAAATGCCAGCGGAGCTTCGAAGTAGCGAGGATCCCGGTGCAAAACCCATTGACTAAACACGACGGAAGATCCCGCCGGAACGCGATACTGACCAATACGGCAGTCGTTTACGGCCTGGCGAACCATAAGCCAGGCCGGCGGGTAAAGGCGCATCGTTTCCTTAATAATCGCTTCGGTATAGGGAAGGTGCGAAAGGTCTTGTACGCCGGGCAGTCGTCCCTTCAACACGCGATCGAGTTCCTCTACGAGTGTTGTTTCCGCTTGCGGATTTTGCGCCAGCAAGTACCAGGCCCAGGACAGTGTTAAAGCAGTGGTTTCGTGTCCGGCGAGCAAGAAGGTCATGGCATCATCTCGCAGTTGTTGCTCGCTAACCCGTCCTCCCGCTTGGTCGTGTGCCTGCAGCAGCATGGAAAGCAGATCGCCATTATCTTGTGGCTGGGCATGGCGGGATCGAATGATCTGGTAGATCACGGACTCGAGAGTGTGGACCGCGCGGTTATATCGAATATTCGCGGGCGTTGGGATCCGGTCCGGAAGGTGGAAAAGGCGAGTACGGCCGGCGTTCTGGCGAGAAATCTCGTCGAACGCTAGTTGGAATGCCGGAATTTGATCCCCGACGTCTGCGCCGAAAAATGCCTTGGCAGCGACTTGCATCGTGATGCTCATCATGTCAGCTGCAATGTCCCGCTCGGTTCCTTCGCGCCAACTGCTCAGCGCAGCGGTGACATAGGGCAATATCATGTGTCCATACTCGTCGATGCGCCGCGAATGAAATGAGGGTTGCGCGGTGCGACGCTTCTCCAACCAAACCTCGCCCTCACTGGTCAGCAAGCCTTCCCCAAACAGAGCACGATTGGCGCGCAGTCCCCGCCCTTTTACAAAATTCTTACTGTTGGTGACGAGCACTTCGTCGACGTAGTCGGGATGGTTGAGAAGATAGCCATAAAAGGTGACCATGCGATAGCGCACGATGTCGCCATACTCTCGGGCGCATCGCGTCAGAAAGCCTAATGCGTCATCGCGCAATTCGGGAAAATTGCCAGTTAAGAAATTGCCGGGAGGGCCGGGCGGTTTGGAGTCAGAGGCAGGAATGGGCAAAGGTTGGGCCATGAACGGTCTCCGCATCCATTGTCCGGAAATCGAAACATTCTGCCCAGTTTTGCGAGCAACGTCAACTCGTTCACGAGGTCATCCAGACAATTGCCCCCATGCGGAAGAAGTAGTGGCGGCTGATCTCGACTCCCGGGGCTCCAGCCTGTTGCAGCAATGCGCGAAGTTCTTCAGGCGTGTAGGAACGGCGAACGGATACGACGCTGTCGTGGCGTGTCAGGCGGCTGCGCCATAGCGGCCGTCCGATCCATGCAGCTGCCCAGTGCGCGGGGTTTCGGACCAAGTCATTGACCAGCAATGCAACCCTGGCAACGCGCAATGCTTCCTGCGCAAATTGCATCAGTTGATCGGGATCGAGATGGTGTGCAAACAATCCGCAACTGACCAGGTCAATGCTCCGGTCAGCGAACGGTAAGTGGAGCGCATCGGCGACAACCGCGTCGTGCGGTTTTCCGTTGCCATTTGTCAGGTGCGAAGCCGCGCGATCCAGACGGAAGGTGCGGAGTACCACCCCGCGCTTGGATGCCGTGCCGGCAGCGATCTCCGGGACTTCTGCCGTGCCCGAGGCCACCTCAAGAAAAGAAAGATCGTGCTTCTTCGTACAATCGAGGACTCTTTCCAGCAAGGCTAAGGTTGTAGAAGTGCCGCCGAACCATCGGTTGATCCGCCGCAGGTCGACTAACGCAGTATGCACTTCGCCCGCGGTACCCGCGTCGCTGTCCAGGAATTCCGGGACACAGACCCGTTTCACACGTTCCTCCTACAGCAGAAGGATGATGTCCACTGCGGCATAGAGAGCACAGTATTCCAACTGACCAGGATCAAGTTGTCATCGGAAATTGACAATTGGCAACTTTCGACCGCGTTGCGGTGATTTCGTCTCAAACCTCGGCGAGTTCTTCCTCGAGCAACTGTTTGTTGTAGAGGTCAGTGTAATAGCCATTCCTGGCTAGAAGTTCGTCATGCGTGCCAATTTCCACGATTCGCCCGCTGTGCAGTACCGCAATCAAATCTGCGTTGCGAACGGTTGAGACACGATGGGAAATAAAAATAGTCGTGCGACCGGCCATGATCTCGCGCAGATGGTTGAGGATCTTGTCTTCCGTGTGAGTATCCACGCTGGAGAGTGCGTCATCAAGAATCAAGATGCGAGGATTGCGAATCAGTGCACGGGCAATGGCGGTACGCTGTTTTTGTCCGCCCGAGAGAGTGATACCGCGTTCGCCGACGAGAGTTTTGTACTGTTCCGGAAAGCTTTCGATATCATCGGCGATGCTGGCGGCCTGCGCCGCCTGGCGAATCTCCGAATCTGATGCTCTCTCAACTCCAAATGCAATGTTCTCACGCACGCTTTCACTGAAAAGAAAGGTTTCTTGTGGAACGAAACCGATATTCTTCCGCAGAAACTCCAGCGGAAATTCGCGGACCGGCCGTCCATCGATGAGTACTTGGCCCGGCGGTGCATCGTAGATTCGCGGAATGAGGCTGACCAGAGTAGTCTTCCCGGAGCCGGTTGGACCTACGATCGCGAGGCTGGTGCCAGCGGGAATTCGCAAGTCGATGTCATTTAGAACCGGAGTTGCGCCGTAACTGAAATTCAAGTTGCGGAATTCAATGTCGCCACGAATTTCCCCTGGGGCCTCCGCATGCAGGGTAGACGCATCTGCGATTTCCGGCTGTTCCACCAGAATTTCATTGATCCGGCCCATCGACGCAGTGCCCCGCTGGAAAATATTAATGACCCACCCGAGTGCGATGACGGGCCAGGTGAGCTGAACCATGTAAGTGTTGAAAGCCACAAAGTCGCCGACGCTAATCCGGCGTTGTAGTACTTCCCTGCCACCCAGCCAGAGCACGAGTACGATGGCGAAGCCCAGCATGACTTCGAGCGTGGGCCAGAGCATGCCCATTAAGCGAACCAGCTTTAGGCTGCGCCCGATGTATTCCTTGTTGGCGGCTTCGAAAGCGTCGATTTCCGCATCCTCCTGCACATAGGCGCGGATCACTCGCACGCCGGAAAAATTCTCCTGGGCGCGAGCGGAAATGTCGGAGAACATCGCCTGAATCTTTTCGAAGCGCTCGTGAATCTGGCGTCCGAAATACTGGAT
>JAFAGX010000021.1 GCA_019237515.1 Acidobacteriaceae bacterium | reverse complement strand
TGCGCGGGCGCCCTATACGGAGTCGCTCGCGAAATTGGCAGGGTCTGCAGAGAAAGTTCCGGTTTAGCGCGCCGCTTCAAAGAAATTCTACAAACGAATCGGTGATTTCGGCGCCTCCATTGTTAGCAATGCGTGTCGCTTGCCGCTCCACGTTTTTCATAAGGCCATCGAGATAATTGCGTGACCCGGAGATGCTGACTACCCCGATGGTGGCGCGATTCCACAGGCCACCGGCATCGAGTTCGGCCACGGAAACATTGAAGTGAGCGCGCAAGCGGTCCTTGATACTTCGGACCACCTGCCGCTTATCTTTGAGTGAGTGGGCCGCTTCGATGTTCAGTTCGAGGGTGAGAACGGCGATCATCCGCGCGACGCGTCAATTTAGATTGTTCGATTGCTGAGTTCCAATTTACGACTTTCCGAGATTGTAACTCTAACTTCTGATTTCCAACTTACGGCTTCTCAGTAGCCGCTGGGATTCTCGGCGTAACGCCGGAAGAAGCTGTCGGATTTCCACTCTGGCCGCTGCGGCTGATCCGCAACCTTCATCATCAATGCCCGAACCACTTCTTCATATTGGGCTGCGGCGGAAAGCTCAACTGGCTGATCCAGATCGTCCGACGGCGCGTGATAACGATGTGTGAGCCAGTCTCTGAAAAGTTGCTTCTGTTCGGGAGAACCCGGGTCAGGCGCAACCCCCATCATCAGCGCCGGAATTCCGTGGCGAATGAAATTATATTGATCGCTGCGGATGAAAACATTCCGCTGCGGATCTGGATCCGGTTGTACCTGAATGCCGCGTGCCTCGGCTACTTGCCGAGCCTCGTCGCCTAGATCGGATTCCGCAAGGCCCCACACCGTAAGGACTTTCAAGGGAACGATCGGCAGGAACATATCTGTATTGATATCAGCGACGATGTTCTTGCGGTCCACGGCAGGATTTGCGGTGAAATAGCGAGAGCCGAGCAGGCCTTTTTCTTCGGCAGTAACGAATAGAAACAAAATCGATCGCTTCAGTTTATCCTGAGATTGCTTCAGCGATGCAGCCATGTCGAGCAAGAGGGCGCTTCCGGAGGCGTTATCCATGGCGCCGTTGTAGATGCGGTCTCCGTTTACCGGTTCGCCGACTCCGATGTGGTCGATGTGTGCCGAGAGCACGACGTATTCATTCTTCAGCTGCGGGTCGTTTCCTGGTAGCTTGGCAACGACGTTATCGGATTCAACTTCATGTTTTTCGAGCTTTGTTGTCGCTTTGATCGAAACGGCGAGAACAAATCGGGGCAATTGTTGGCGCGCTTTTGCCGCGTCGACGATTTCCTGCCAGTTGTGTCCGGACGCGGCAAATAATTGGCCGGCCTTAGCCGGATTGAATGTGACATAAAGCTTTTCGCCAGCAGTGTCGTTGAACTTGGGATCGGCAAGTGTCATGCTCACGTGGTTTCGGTTCAGCGACATGCGCGACCATGGAATGTCCATGGATGCGGGATTGGCGATGCCGACGATGCCGATCGCTCCGGCTTTGTGCAGAGCTTTCCAGCGTTCGGCAGAAGATTGATAATGCGCAGCGAGTGCGCCGGGAAGCTGTGAGGGGGAGCCATTGATCAGGACTGCAATCTTGCCATTCAGGTCGAGACCCGCGAGATCATCATAATTATGCTCGGGGACACTCAATCCCCAGCCCACAAACACCAATGGAGCTTCGACAGAAGGAGCAAGGTCAACCCGGGTGCTGAAGAAAGCGTCGTCGCCGAGCGTGAGCGGCTGCGTCTTTCCGTCACGCACGAGGGCCAGGCTCGAGTCTTTTTCCACGATCTGCCGCGTTACGAATTGCACCGGTTGGTAGTAGCCCTTTGTGCCTGCAGCTTGCAATCCATCCTGTTTCAACTGCGAGACGACGTACGCTTCCGCTGAGCGCAGTTCCTTACTTCCGGTTTCGCGGCCCTGCATGTTATCAGCCGCCAGAACCTTGACGTAATCCCACCAGGTCTTGCCGTCGAAATGGGTGGGAGCAAGCTGAGAGGCGGGAGTAAGAACGAATAAGAATGCAGAAAAGAACAGTAACTTTCGTGGAGTCACGAGATCCTCCAGGGAAACAGTTGGATTCTATCGCAGGCGTGAGGTGGCCGGCTTTTGTATTTGAGGCGAGTGGTAGTAGCGTACCCAACGTAACTTCGCGGTTGGCTACAAGTAGCGTAGGCTTCAACAAGGGCAGAGTCGAACCGAATGGCACATATGACCCCGGGCCTGTCGATCGCGCTCACCTTAACCCTCGCGAGCACATTAGCCGCTGCTCAGGAAGTGCCCCCGCTGCTCGTTCTTCCCTCGAAAGCCATCATGCTGCTCAGCGAGACGCGCACCTTTCGGGCAGTTGGCAAGGACGGGCGTATCCGAAACAATGTCGCTTGGTCAATCTCCGGTTCTAATGATGCCGAGATAACCACAAACGGTGATGAAGCTACCGTGCGGGCACTGAATCCGACTCGAAATCTGGTGCTCACTGCCAACTTTGCTGGCGACTCGGCCCAGGCAAGCATTGAAATCAGTTCCGAGAAAGTGCTGAAA